>JALUTC010000146.1 GCA_027058345.1 archaeon
GAGTAATATTACGGTTATTGGATAAGAAATCAATAATATATCGACAATTTTCTTACTGTAAATTTCCTTAACCATTACCATCGGTAGCATGAAACTCATCGCTCCTATTATTATTAGAACTACTGCACCATAGATTACGAGAAGGAAATGTTCCCTTATAAATCCTAAAAACCCAAGCAAGGCTCCTAATGGTAATAAAATCGATGTCAACAAATAATAATAACAAATCTTAGGTTTTATCTTAGACGTTATTATCGTCGCAATTATATTTATTGAATATGATGCAAATGCTACTCCTAAAAATATTGCTCCGAAAAATTTATTTACGAAAAACAATGGGAGTCCAATGTTAAAAGTATAAAACGTTAATTTCTCAAAGGATTTCTTATATAAATCTCTACCTGTTAATGTTGTTATTTGCTTCAGCATCGTCGAAATTATAACCTGTGAGATAAATCCAATTAATATTAGATGCGAATGATAGTAAGAAAGCCATGAAAGATTCTTGTTAAAAAGAATTACAATCCCCAATATTATACCAATTATTAAATATATAAAAGAAAGGATATAATATTTTTCAATCATTTATTCACCATGTATCATTATTGGTAAGCATCTTACACATACATAATTTTCCTTGCCCTTGTAATAATATATTAGAATTTTTACCTCTTCTTCAGTTCTTCCGCAATAGTTACATCTCTTCATAAAATTATTATGCATGTTATAATCCTTTATATTTTATCCCGAAAATTTACGCCGATGTTTTTAGCAATTCCAATGCTTTATTCCTTATCTCATTCAACTTCATCAATGCTTCTATTGGTGTTGTATTAAAAACATCTATTCTTGAAATTTCTTCGAGGAATGTTTTGAAACGATCATTAACAATGACTTCTTCCTTTTTATTTTCCACGTATTTTTTTCTGAAAAATTTTTCGGATACTTCTTTAGCTCTGTTTAATAATTCTTCAGGTAAATTTGCAAGCTTCGCTATTTTTATACCATAACTTTCTTTAATAGCGCCGGGCTTTATCTTCCTATCAAAAACGATATTTCCATTTTCTTCCTTAATTTCAAAGTGATAATTTTTAACACCATCTAAATATTTTTCAAGCTCTGATAATTCATGAAAATGAGTAGCAAACAATGCCTTTGCCTTAATCTTATCATGTATATATTCGACCGTTGCCCATGCTATACATAAACCATCCAATGCGGATGTACTCTTTCCAATCTCGTCCAATAATATTAAACTTCTAGATGTGGCGTTTTTCAATATCTTCGATAATTCCAACATTTCAACCATAAAACTACTATATCCTCTTGTAATATCATCGACCGATCCAATTCTCGTAAATATTCTATCAACAATCCCTATGATTGCCTTCGAAGCTGGAACAAAGCTTCCTATCTGTGCCATTATAACTGTTAGTGCTATCTGTCTTAAATATGTAGACTTTCCAGACATATTTGGTCCAGTGATTATCAATATCCTTGAATTTTCATCTATTCGAACATCATTTGGTACGAATCTCGTTGTTAATTCTACGGTTGGATGTCTCGAATCCTTTATTATTATTTCGTAACCATTCGTAACCTTTGGCCTTGTATAATTATTTTGAACAGCAACCTCGGCTAGGCATGCAAGGACATCTATTTCTGCTATGATTTCGGATATCTTCTTTATCTCATCCTTTTTCATCTCAACACTTCTCCTTATTTCTTCAAATATTTCATATTCAATTTTCTTTATCTTTTCATCTATATATAATAAATTTTGTTCCAATTCTATTAACTCTTTAATTGTATATCTTTCAACGTTTGTTAAGGTTTGCTTCCTTATATAATCCTTTGGTACAAGATGTGCTTTCCCTCTAGGAACCTCGATGAAGTATCCTATCACACTATTATAATCAATCCTCAGTTTATCAATTCCTGTTCTTTTCCTCTCCCTTTCTTCTATTTCCTTTATTATTCTTTCTCTATTTCTCTTGATTTCTCTCAATTCATCCAATTCTGGACTAAATCCCTCTTTAATAATATTTCCTTCCTTAATTGTAGGAGGTGGATCATCAACTATTGCCTTATCAATCAAATCTACGATATCGATGCAAACATTTAGCGATGAAATTAATTCACTTAATTTTCTAGATGTAAATGAGAACATTTTCAACTTGATTGCAGCCTTTAAAGAATTTTTCAACGCAACCAAATCCCTGGCATTTGCAGATTTATTTACGACACGATTTATTATTCTTTCTATATCATATACCCTTTTTAATATATTTCTTATTTCACTTCTAGTAAATGATTTTTCCTTCAATTCTTCAACAGCATCCAATCTTGCTTCGATTTCATTCAAATCAAGCAAAGGTCTTTGTAACCATCTCTTCAATAACCTCTTACCCATAGGAGTTACGGTTTTATCCAATACTTCTATCAATGTTCCCCTTCTTGAACCATCCACCATGTTCTTAAATATTTCCAAGTTTCTGAGGGTTGTTGTATCTAGAATCATGTATTTCTCTCTCGAATATTTTTGTATCTTAAAATCAATGTTTAACTTCGCCTCCTTTATATAATT
This sequence comes from archaeon, assembly GCA_027058345.1. Lineage (GTDB taxonomy): Archaea > Hydrothermarchaeota > Hydrothermarchaeia > JALTZZ01 > JALUTC01 > JALUTC01. The sequence continues at coordinate 2,588 of JALUTC010000146.1, forward strand.
TATAGCGGCACCACATGCTCTTATACATAAATCGCTCAACTCTAAACTTTCAACGTTACCAACATTTTCCTCAATTATTTTCTTTGCAACATTTAACTCGAAGAATTTATCATTATAATAATGAACAACCTTTATATTCTTCCTAATCTCTTCAACCAAATCCTTCTCCAAATAACTTGGTATTATTGCTTCAACGGGAGAGTATTTAAGAATTTCGGCAATAACTTCTTCCTTATCCTTAACCTCTGTTGTAAAAAATTCTCCGGTAGATACATCTACGAATGCTAATCCAAAACCATTTTTATCTTGAACTATTGATACGAGAAAGTTATTTTCTATTGGTAATAGTTCCTCTTCGATTAAGGTTCCTGGAGTAATTACTCGAACAACCTCTCTCTTCATCAATCCCCTTCTCTTTCCAGGTTCATCTATTTGTTCGCAGATTGCAACCTTATAACCTTTATCTATCAATTTCTTTATATAACTCATCGCAGCATGATGTGGAACCCCTGCCATAGGTGTCTTCTTATCTCTCGATGTTAAAACAATTCCCAACTCTTTCGATGCTATTTTTGCATC
>JALUTC010000147.1 GCA_027058345.1 archaeon
ACTTCGGCTGGTTACTTTTAAATCAACAAAAACAAGATTATAAGACAAATACAGACAATTGGTATGTCTGTTATGATAAGAAGCGAATAAAATTAGGAGAAATTTTTAAAGATCGCGAAGTGCTAGACAGGGTCGTCATAGTTCCAGATGAATTGTTCTCAACTATAGTGAATTCAAATCTTGAAGTAAGAACTTCAATAGCAATTGATCCCGAAACTGGTACTGTTGAAGAGGGAGCTCTTTTCACTTACGAAGCAATTCCAAGAGGGACGGTGTTCTGGTTTGATGTTATATATCAAAACCCTAAGAACTTTCCAGCTATAAGGAATAAGAAAATTATATCGTGGGATAAAAATGAAAAAGAACCGGATTTTAAACTCATAGAAACAACAGTGGAAAAAGGGTTTGAACTATTTCAATATCTTGGAATAGGTGGAATGGGTTCAAGAGGTTTTGGAAGATTAATGATTCTGAATTTAAGTAAAGGTGATGATAATGAATCAGATTAATCTGGATCTTATATTGGCAGATATAGGGTTTAATATGTGTGAAATATATATGAATTTATGTAATATTTTAAAAGACAAAATAAAAGAATATACAAATTATGAAGACTTTAAAAAAAATATAGATTCGATAATTTCTGCGGTTGAAGAGAGAACCAAAATAAAAGATAAGGAGTTTATTAAGAGTATATTCGAAGAAATAGTAATTAGAAAAATAGAAATGACACGAGAACCCGAAAAATCATTTGAAAATTTAAAGAATAGCCCACCAAAATTTGATGCAAAAGATATGGAGCGAATTATAAACAAATCTCTTGGAATTCTTATTGAAGACGGTTTACTTGCCTATGCAATATGGTTGGAAAGTGAGAACAAGGATCCACATAGAGTTATAATTGTCTCAAGTTTAAAGTTACTAACCGATACAAATTTGGTATCCGGTAAAAATTGTTTGAGAAAGGCCATGTTTGAAATTTCCACATCGATTCAGAAAACACTTCTGGCAAGACAACTCCTTGAGAGAATGCTGATTTATGCAAGATATAGAGATAAATCTCTTCAAAAATAGATATAGATATGACGTGGAAATGTTATCTTACTATCTTTAAGTCAAAATCTCCAATACATATAGGATATAAACAAATAGGAATTTTTAAAACCACCCGTTATTATATTACGGGAAAGGTAATGTGGGGAGCTATTACGGCTAATTTAACAAGAAGTTTATACGATAATCCATCGGCAAAGGATTATCAACGAGTTGGAGAACTTGTCAGGAATTATATAAAAAACACATATTTTTATCCAGCAATTGAAAAAAATAAAATTAAGAATCCAAGCAAATGGAGCGATATAGAAGTTGATAATTATTTAGTTTTATTACCAGAATATACAGAAGAGTGTTTAATATTCGGCAAATTAAATAAGGAAGAATTTGAAAATGTTTTCGTTGGTTCTTTTGTTTCTACTGCTATAGATATAGCAACGAAATCTGCTGAGGAAGGAAGTTTGCACGAATTCGAATTTATGAAGGATAGGATTATTTATGATGAAAAGTTATTAGATGTTTATTGGATCGGATACCTATTCGTTAAAGATGGAACAACCATTGATGGAATGGAAATAAAGTGCGAGGATAACGAAATATTAATTAAAAACAAAAATAGAACTACTCGTCTATTAAAAATTATTGACTTTATTCAGGTCGGTGGCGAAAGAAACTATGGTTTTGGTAAGTTGAAGCTGCAAAAATTTCAAATAAATAACGATAAAATTTTTAAAAAGTATAATTTTGAATATATCAATAACTATATAACTTTTAAGGATATATCTACTGTTTTTTCACATATAAATCTGGATGGAATAGCATTAAAACGTGGTGAAATAGAACCTGTTATTGGTTTGGAATGGTGTGAAAAAGGAGGTCCGGGTCAAAAGCTTAGCGATGTAAAATTATGTGCAACACCTGGAAGTGTATTGGAAAGTTATTGTGACGTTATCATGAAGGATTATGGTATTGCTGAAGTAAAAAAGTAAATTGATTGTTAAACTTTTCTACTCTCTATGGTATTTTACAATTGTGAAAAGGAGATAAGAGATTTATTGAACATGATAAGACAAGAACCTAATCTTATAACATTTATCTATGGACCTATAAATTCGGGGAAGACAGTTTTGATGTATCATTTGGTTGATGAGGTTTTGCCGAGACAGGAAGAAAGGTATGCGACTTTTTATATAAATTTGAGGCAATATTTTGTAATGAGTCAAGAAAGTTTTATTCGAGTGTTGTTCAATTTAAGCGAGGAGGATATATTCAGCAGGGTTAAAGAAATGATTTCGAAAGGTATTTCCTTCGTTTTGAATTATCATGGAATTCCTATAAGAGAATCTTTGCTCGAAAAGTTGCTGAAAAGAAAGGAAATAAACGATGTATTCGAGTTCCTAAAAAACTTCTTCATAAAACTTAAACGTAACAATATTAAACCAATAATAATATTCGACGAACTACAAGTAATTAAAGATATCAAAATAAACGAACCACTTATCTACCGGGTCTTTAACTTCTTCATCAGCTTAACCAAAGAACTCAAGCTTTGTCATGTCTTTGCAATAACTTCAGACTCGACTTTTATTGAAAGGATATATAATGAAGCAATGCTACAGGATAGAGCAAGATATTATCTCGTGGATGATTTTGACAGGGAAACGGTTGAGAAGATTTTACGTAATAATGGATTCGGAGATGAGGAGATTGATATAGTATGGAATTATTTCGGTGGTAAGCCTATACATATTGTTGAAGTTATACAATCGAAAAAAATTGGTAGGGATATAAAGGAATATTGTGAGGAGAAGCTTGAAGAGAGGAAGAATTTTATCTCAGAGATAATCTTGCAAGAAGAAGATGACAGAGAATTTTTCGAAAGGATCATTTCCCTGCTAAAAAACTTTGAGAATAACTATCTTATCAGATATAGAAAAGTTACTCCCGAAATATCATTCCTCATAGAAAATAACACCCTCTTCGCTAACCCTAGAAAAAAATTTCTTAAACCACAATCCCACCTAGAACTAATCGCTATAAAAAACCTGCTAAAAGAATTTGATTAAAATTTGATATATCTATTAACCC
>JALUTC010000148.1 GCA_027058345.1 archaeon
CATCCAGTAATATAAAGCTTTCTGGAATTATTATCCTTTCATTAGCTGAATTTGTTAAATCCCTTTCATGTTCCAATGAGATATTATCGAGAGCAACTATTGCATAAGATTTTATCACCCTCGCCAGACTACATATCTTTTCAGAATTTATTGGATTCATTTTGTGAGGCATTGTTGAAGAACCTACCTGTTTTTCACCAAAAGGTTCTGAAATTTCAAATATTTCTGTTCTCTGAAGATTTCTTATCTCTTTAGCAAATTTATAAAAACTCATCGCTATTAATGCTAATGTCAATATTATTTCCGCATAAATATCTCTAGAAACAACTTGCGTTGAAATTCTAGCAGGTTTTAACCCAAGTACTTTCATAACATATTCCTCGATTTTCTCTCCAAGACTTCCAAATCCTGCATATGTCCCTACAGCACCAGACATTTTACCAACGATTGAATTCTTCATAATGTTTTCCAACCTTTTTATATGCCTATCAATTTCATCTATCCAATTTGCAAATTTAAATCCGTAGGTTATAGGTAATGCATGCTGACCATGTGTCCTACCTATACATATAAGATTCAATGTTTTTTTTGCAATATTCTTCAATTCTTCTTTAATCTCTTTCAAATCTTTTATAACAATTCCAATAGCTTCCTTAATTAATAGCATGTTTGCAGTATCAACTATATCATAACTGGTTGCTCCTAGATGAACATATCTACCATGTTCTCCACAAGCTTCTGATAATGCTTTAACAACAGCCATGACATCATGCTTTATCTCTCTTTCAATTTCTTTCACCCTTTCTAATTTTACATATCTAGTATTAGCCCTTTCTTTTATAATTTTTGCAGATTCTTTAGGAATTATATTATAATGCGCCAACGCTTCAGCAAGTGCTGCTTCAACCTTAAGCATTGCATTCAATTTATTTTCTTCATCAAATATCCTCTTCATTTCAGGACTCCCATACCTATATTCGATTGGATGTATTGCCATATAATTTTGAAATAAAAATATGGAACATAGATTTGGAATGACAAAATTGAATATTAAATGTCCAATATGTAAGTCTGGAAATCTAATCTTCATGTTTAACATCCATTCAATACCATATTTCGGAGAAGTTATGGAATCAACATTATTATGTGAGAAGTGTAAATTTAAGGATGTCGATATATCCTTGCTTGAAAATAAAGAGCCTAGAAGATATATTCTTGAAGTAAAATCTGAGGAAGATTTATTTATCAAGGTTGCAAAATCTAAGGAAGGAATTATAAAGATACCTGAGATAGGAATAGAAATATATTCGACAATATATTCGCAAGGATTTATAACGAATGTCGAAGGAATATTGGAAAGAATACAGACAGCATTAATCGATATAAAAGCACTTGAAGGAATAAATAAGGAGAAAATAGATGAAATATTGAAAAAGATTGAAAGGATGAGAGAAGGAAAAGAAAGGTTTACACTTATAATAGAAGATAAAACTGGAAATTCTGCAATATTTTCAAGTAAAGCTAAGGTTGAAAAATTGTCATAATTTCTTTTGTTAATTTTAATTAAATAAATTGAAAATAGTGTGCGACCGTAGTCTAGCCTGGTAGGACGCTGGCCTTCCAAGCCAGAGGCCCGGGTTCAAATCCCGGCGGTCGCACCACTTCTTTTATCATTTTGATAATATATTTAAAGTTTATAAAAGGTTATGGGATAACTTCCGTTGAATCTTTGAGTGGATTGTAACATAAATCTTTAAATTTTATAATGCCTTTATCTATAAGAGAGAAAATTTCAGGAATTATTCTTTTTATAATTTCTATTGTTCTTATTGTTACCTTACAAACATTTTTGAATCCCTCTTCACCCCATAATCTCTCATAATTTGAATATAAACATCTGCCACCACAATGTATAAAATAGTCACAATTATAACAAGGAGGTTTTAAATTCAATTTCTTTATATTTCCATTGAAAATGTTTCCAACATTTGCCCAACTCTCATATACTGCTATTGGACAAGCAATAACTCTACCGTCTGTTAATATAGAAAAAGAATATTTTCCAGAACCACAAGGAACATGATTGAATGGTTTGAAAAAGCTACTTATTATTCCAATTATTGGTATAAGTTTTATTATCTTTCCTCTTTTCAATTTTTCGAGAAAATATTTAACCAAATTTTTAATGCCTTTTATATAATTTTCGGACCATTTTTCAAAGTTCCATCTTTCCGTCCATATAACATTTAGCTGCCAATGAATTTTATCGAATAATTTAAGGTTTATTAAATGCATAACATCCCTAAATATATCGGAATCCTCTGTTATTGTCATCCTTGCTATTATTTCTCCATTAAATTTCTCCCTTATCTTTTTAATGTTTTCAACAACCTTTTTATATACTCCTTTTCCTCTGTATTTATCAGTAACTTCTTCAATACCATCTATTGAAACGAGAATTACGTCGAATTTATTTAGCAACGAGTTGTCAAGACGATTTAGTAATAATCCATTTGTCTGTATTCCATATCTCTTTGCATTCAAATTTTCTATTACTTCTTTTATAAAATTAATATTTAAGAGTGGTTCTCCTCCGTAAAAAAATATTGTTCGATTACTATCTCGCTTTAAAAAATTGATCAAATCTTCTATCCTATATCTTGGAGTTCTTGGAACAATATCTTCTGGAAATGATCCTCCACAATATTTACACTTTAAGTTACATGTTCCTGTTGTAAATATAAACCATAGCATTTATTCCTCTTCTTCCTCTTCTATTTCCTTCAATCCTAGTTTTTTCAATTCTTCCTTAATCTTTACTGGAGAAATTTCACCGACAAATTTTATCTGATCATTTATCATTACAACGTATTGGAACATGCCTCCCTTCATTAATATTTCCTTTACCTGTGGGAACTCGTCGATTTTATTACTTGTCACATCTATAGCTTCGACGACGACTTGGTCTCCAAATTTCCTTCTCAAATAATTTTCTATTATATCAGCGTATAGGTGAACATCTTCATAGTCAACGTATTCGTCAGATTCGTCCGCAATATAATAATATTTTGCACCCCTGCCAAATATTCTGACGATAACTTTTCCTTCTTTTTTAATTTTCTCTTCTCTATCCTTTGGCAAGGTTTTCGGTCTAAACCTTTCATCGAATATTTCAGATGGCTGATAGTTTTCACACGTTTTTTCCTTCATTTCATCGAAGTACCATCTGCCGGTAATTTCATCGTGTATAAATCCTACACACGTTTTATTAGTTAATACGCACAGGGACTCCTCTCTATATTTACATGGTGCCTTAACTTCTTTTGGCAATTCAATCTTTGCAGTATCCTTTGGTTTATATACGGGGCATGCCTTTTCAAAATATTCGTCAAAATACCATTGATTTGTTTCAGGATCAAACCTTTTTCCAAAGCATGGTTTATTCATTAATGTACAATTTTCACCATCTCGATACATACATGTCATGTGCACCACCTCATGGAGCAACAAATAATCTCCATTTTAATTTTCCCGATCTTTCCTCACCCTTTATTTCCATAAGTATTCTTTCCAATATTATTTTTTTAGGGTCAGGTATGGATTTAACTCTTTCTTTAATATCCTTAAAAGATTCAAACGGTTTCTTTTTTCTTTCTTCCAATATTTCATGTAGAAGTCTCTTTCCAATTCCAGGTAACAATTCGAGCTGATGAATTCTAACATTTATTGGTTTTGCATTGTTAAAAAAATTTACAAACCTCTTTTCATCTTCCTCAATTATCTTTCCAACAGCTTCTTCCAAAGTATCCTTTGCCAATGATGTCAACTCATCATATTTTATCCTCTTTTTTATATATTCTATCTTCTCCCTAAACCCCCTACCAATATAAACCTTTTCCAAAGGTTCCAAATATATATTCCTTTTTGGTACGAGTTCTAATAATATAAAATATTTAACACCAACAGCTTGAGCAATAGGCTCCTTTTTAATATCTGTAGGTTTTCCTTCGGGTAAAAAATCTAAAATTATTGCATATTCTTCTTGAAATCTCAAGCCAATCACCTATTTGAGGTATTTATATACGATGTTTAATATTTTATCGATATCTTCTTTTGTTAAAACATATATTTCCTTTGCATATATAGCTCTAACCTCTTCAGGAGTTCTTGGCATCAAATCTATTATCTTTATTGCAATTCTTTCATTAATTTTATCGAGCTTCATTAGTTCCTCGAACATTTTTCTAGCATCTTCTGCGGAGATTTTTATGAACTTCTTTAGATAGTCAAGTGTTTGCTTTGTAACGTATGAAACTTCCTGGACTTTCTTTTCCTCAATTATCTTTTCCAATATTTCTTTAGCTTCAGCCATCGTTATCAATTTTTCTTCCAAAATTTTTTTCCCAATCATACCTTCTTCAAATGTACGGGTAATACTATTAATATCTTCTTACTATCCATGTCAGGAACTTCTACAATATATGCCCTTCCTCTCTTTCCTATAACCTTACCAACTCTACCTTGAAATCTTGGATGAGGCATTCCCTTATGAACACTAGGCTCTATATCAATTGCAACCCTATCTCCTATGTTGAATTCCTGTAAAAACCTAGTAATTGGTACCTTTCCCCTCTCTCTTGGAGATTTCTTCAATACATGTCTACTTCCAGATCTAAATCCTTTTGATTTAGGAGCCATACAAATCACCTTCTTGTCTCTTACATAATATAAAAAATTTTTGAAAACAATTATCCCTTACTTTTATATTTTATGGGAAAGGTCTTAATAATTGCAGGAAGTGTTTCAGACCTGGAACTTGTAAAAAAGGTGGAAGATGTTTTGAAGGAATTCAACGTTGAATACGAAGTTCAAATAGCATCTGCACATAGAGAACCTTTAAAAGTTATCGAAATCGTTTTAAAAACGGATGCAGATGTTATAATTGCCATCGCAGGCTTATCGGCAGCATTACCAGGATTTATTGCCAGCTTTACAACAAAGCCCGTGATTGGCTTACCAAGGGAGGTTAAACTCAATGGTTTAGATGCTTTATTATCAATGGTTCAATTACCTCCAGGAACTCCAGTAGGTGTTGTTGGAATAGATAATGCAAAAAATGCAGCGTTACTTGCAATACAAATACTTGCATTGAAAGATAAGAATCTTGAGGAAAAGGTTAGGAAATATAGAAATATATTAAGCATTGAAGAGATAAAGGAGGTTGTTGGCAAATTCGGGTCTGCCGGGATTTGAACCCGGGATCACGGGGTCCGAAGCCCCGCATGTTATCCAGGCTACACCACAGACCCATTTAATTCCTTTATATTAAAAAAATAATTTAACTTGGGAACCAATTTATTTCTTTACTATATATTCCTGTTTAACAATTATCGTTGTATTATCTTCTACATCATCATATACAATTACACCCGGTCCTATTTTACAATTGTTTCCAATCCTTTTCCCTGGATTTATCGAAACATTTATTCCAATTTTTGTATTAAAACCTATAACACATCCAAATTTTCTTCTTCCAATATCTACCTTTTCTCCCTTTATCTTCATTCTTATATTTTTTTCATCCAACCTAAGATTTGCTATCTTTGTTCCAGCACCTAAGTTACAATTTGAAGCAATTATTGAATCACCAACGTAATTCAGATGAGGAACATTTGTATTATCATAGATTATTGAATTCTTTATCTCTACGAAGCTACCTATTCTACAATTTCTTCCTATTATAACCTTTCCCCTTAGTCTCGAAAATGGTCCTATTTTTGAATTCTCGCCAATGTATGCTATGCCTTCAATATATGTATTAGATAATATTTCGGCTCCTTCCTTTAGTATAACTTTCCCCTTTATCTTAACATTATCTTCAATTTTTCCAAAAATCTCTTCTTTCATATTTTCGAGGATGTAAAAGCAGGTATCCATATAATTTGTAAACGTTCCAATATCATTCCAATAATCCTTTAGCTCATATACTTCATATTTAGAATTTTTAAGCAACATTCTCAAAGCATCCGTTAGCTCATATTCTCCTCTTGGAGATTTTTTAACTCTCTCGATATAATTAAAGATTTCATCGGTAAATAAATTTAACCCTGTTAATACATATCCTTCCTTTATATTTTTCGGCTTTTCAACTATGTCTCCATTAATAAATACTCCATATTTATAAGCATCGTTCACATATTTTATACCTATTACAGAAGAATTTTTATACTTTCTGATCATTCCTTTTATATCATTTTCCGAATATAAACAGTCGCCGAATAAAGTTAAGAATGGTTCAGAAACATATTCTTTTACACATTTTATCGCATCTGCTGTTCCTAATGGTTCCTTTTGAATTATATATTCGATATTATATTCTTTTAAGTATTTTTCAAAGAGTTCTCTCTTATTAGATATTACAATATAAATGTTTTTTACTCCTGAATTTATAAGATTTTCGATTAAGATTTTTATCAATGGCTTATCGACTATAGGTAATAGAGGTTTTGGTAATATATTGGTGAGTGGTTTTAATCTCTCACCTTTTCCAGCTGCTAATATTACGGCGTCGACGTTCATCCTATAAATCCGCACTTCTTACATTTGAAGTATGGTTTAAGAACATTTTCTTCCTTTTTCCAATGATTTATTTCAAGAGGTTCATTACATATTGGACATCTTATCAAATCGGGATTTAACTTAACCATCCTTTCGATAACCCTCATATCTTCAAGCTTTATCGCATAAATGTCTTTCTTTTTCTCATAAAAGACTTCAAGACTCGTAAGATGTTTAAGGCATAAATCCTTATTATCTACAGCCTCTTCGTTACAGTATTTACATCTCTTTCTCATCTAATAATAATTTTTAAATTAACATTTTCATTTAAATTTATGGTACATAGACATAATAGAGGAAGGGGAAAATCAGGATCAATTAAACCGAATAAGAAAACTGTTAGTTGGATTGGTGAATATAATAAAGAGGAGATAGAGAAGTTAATAATAGATTTATACAAAAAGGGAGTTCCACCAAGCCAAATTGGATTAATATTAAGGGATCAATACGGAATACCATTTGTTAAATACATATTGGGTAAGAAGTTGACAAAATTCTTAGAGGAAAAGGGATTCAAGCAACAAATACCAGAGGACTTATTAAATTTAATGAAGAGGGCTGTTAGAGTATATGAGCATTTACAAAAGCATAAAAAGGACAAGGTTGCAAAAAGAGCTTTAATGCTAATAGAATCGAAGATAATGAGACTTGTAAACTATTATAAAGAGAAGGGTAAGTTGCCTAAGGATTGGAAATATAGTATTGAAACGGCAAAGCTCCTTGTAAAGTAAATTTATTTTTTAGAACGAATTTTAGGATAACCTATTTATTTTCCTAAAACCTAAAATATAAAATGATTACAAAGAGAATGGAAGATTACCTTAGAGTTATTTATGAAATATTACATTACAATGGAAGTGTCAGAATAAAGGATATTGCATCAAAACTTAATGTAAAGCCAAGTAGTGTAGTTGAAATGCTTGAGAAGCTCAACGATTTAGGCTTAATAATATATAAGAAACGAGAGTTTATTAAATTGACAAAAAAGGGAGAAGAGATTGCAAAGGGATTAAAAATAAAAAATGAATTCATAGTAAGATTTTTAAAACTATTGGGAGTAAGCCATAAAACTGCTATTGAAGATGCACATAAAATGGAACATATATTAAGCAAGGAAACTCTTGACAGAATAAAGGATTTTATATTATACGTTGAAACATGTCCCAAACCAATTCCAGAATGGCTTAAAAACTTCAGATTCTTTTGTAAATATAAAAAGAGATTGAGATGTAAAGAGTGTTATTAACTTACTTAATTATAATACTTGCTGCCTTCCTTAATCTATTCATTATAGCAAATCCCATACCTCTATCTTCAACACCCTCGAATAAAATCACATCATAATTTGCTTCATCCAATTCTCTTAGAATTTTAAACAGATTTTTGGCAATCGTTTCAAAATCATTCTTCGAACATAACCTTATTATATCTACTCCCTTTATATTTAATTCACTCTCCTTGAATATTACGGCAGCTATCTTCTTATCCTTATATTTCTCTATTTCCTTCCTTATCTTACCCTCCAAACTTTTTACATCTCCTTCTAAAAGTATCAATGTAGCATTCGGTGCATAATGTCTATACTTCATACCAGGAGATTTTGGTCTCTCGCTATAGGTTTCAACCCTTACATCACCTATTACTCTTTCCAACATTTCTCTGGTTATTGCACCAGGTCTAAGTATAATTGGTGGCGTCTCGGTTAAATCTAAAACTGTTGATTCTAAGCCTATTGTTGATTCCCCTGCATCTATTATACAATCAACCTTCTCATCAAAATCCTCAATGACATGCTTTGCACTCGTAGCACTTGGCCTTCCAGATTTATTTGCACTTGGTGCAGCTATTGGTACGTTAGAATATTCTATTAATTTTAAAGCAACTCTATGACTAGGCATCCTTATTGCAACTGTATCTAATCCAGCGGTTACAATGTCAGGAATTATTTCGGATTTTTTTAGAACCAATGTTAAAGGACCTGGCCAGAATCTTGCAATTAATTTTTTGGCAATTTTTGGAACATCTTTTGCCAACCTATATATATCCCTCTTTTTACAAATATGAACAATTAACGGATTATCTATAGGTCTCCCTTTCAGTTCGAATATCTTTCTGACAGCATTCTCATCGAATGCATTTGCACCCAATCCATATACCGTTTCTGTTGGAAATGCGACGACGCCACCCTTTTTGATTACATTTGCTGCCATTTCTATTTTTTTCCTCTCAATTCTATTAGGGTTTACTTTAATATATATCATATAATTTCGTATTAAAAATGTTTGCGAATTAAATATGGACGTTCATGATGCGATTAAATATTTGGAAAGGAGATGTGATGGTGCTGAGATTTTTCACGAAAAGTCCGAAATATTTTACATAGTTGCAGAGAAAAACAGGATTAGAAAATATGTAAATAAGAATGTTGAAGGATATGGAATAAGAGTTTTAAAGGATAAGAGATTAGGATTTATATCTACGAACGTTTTAAACAGGAATATCCTCGACGATTCTTTAAAGATTGCAAGGAATTCTGAGAGGGTTGAATTTTTCAACTTTCCTTATAAATCGCATTATAAGAAAGTTATAACTTATGATCCAAGATTTGACTACATGAATTTTGATATACTCGAGAATTTTATGCACGAAGCTTTAGATGTTGCAAAAAATTTTCCAAACGTAAATATTTCATATGCAAAGATATATGCTAGCAGGAAATTCATAAGGATTGTTAATACCAATGGAATTTATTTGGAGAGAAAATCTTCATACATTTACATTTATATTGATACCGTTTATAATAATTCTACAGGATTTAGCATAAAGGAGTCAAAATTTTTAGATATAGATTTTTCAAAGCTATCTTACGAAGCATGTGAACTTGCATTAAAATCTTCGAATCCAAAAATTTTGGAGAAAAAGGATATTGGTATAATTTTTAAACCAATTGCATTATCAGAATTACTCGATGAGGTTTTACTTCCATCATTTAATGCCGAGAATGTTCAACGTGGAAGGAGTAAATTGAAGAATTATTTAAATAAGAAATTTTTCGATGAAAAACTTTCGATATATGAGAATCCCTACATAGATTATGGGATAAATTCCTCAGGATTTGATGACGAAGGAGTTCCAACGAGTAGTAAATATCTTGTTGAAAATGGTATCGTTAGGGGATTCCTATACAATAATTACACAGCAAAAAAGGAAGGAAAGGAAAGTACTGGAAATGGATTTAGATCTTCATATGTTTCTCCTCCAAACATATATCCAACAAACATTATTCTTGAACATAAAGATCGTGGAATAGAATATACGAACAGTTTAACCGTTTATGGATTAATGGGAATTCATACATCGAATCCAATAACAGGAGATTTTTGTGTCGAGATTAGAAATGCATTTTACAATGGAATCCCTATAAAAAGATTACTCATCTATGGAAATGTCTTCGAAATATTTAAAAGAATAGAATCAATTGGTAAGGTTTATGAACAGCATGGAAGTTATGTCTTACCAGAGATAAAAATACCTCCTGGTGTAATTAGTATAACATAAGATATGGACATTGGTGACGTGAAAATAGTTTACGAAGGTTTATATATAAAAAGATTGAACGCATTGGTTATATCAGATATACATTTAGGTTTAGAATATGTTCTTGCAAACAAAGGGGTATATGTTCCAAGAATACAATATAAAAAGGTTATTGAAAAGATCGAAAAAATATTGAAAATAGTTTCTCCTAAAATTTTAATAATAAATGGAGATATAAAGCATGAATTTTCTGAAACGAGTTATCATGAATATAAGGAAGTATTCGACTTTTTAAATTATTTAAAAGAAATATTTGATGAAATAATATTGATAAAGGGAAATCATGACAATTATATTGAAAGGATTACAAAGAAGTTTGATATCAATGTTTATAAGGAGTTGGTTCTTAACGGTTATTACTTTACTCATGGACATAAAATCTTTGAAGGATTTAACAAAAATTATAAGAAGATAATAATTGGTCATGAACATCCAGCAATTACACTTATTGATGAAGTTGGTAGTAAAACTAAATACAAATGCTTTCTAATAGGGTTAAACGTTATAGTACTGCCCTCAATCTCATACTATTCCTATGGAACAAACGTAAACATGATACCTAAAGAGGAGTTGCTTTCACCAATATTAAAAGAATTTGATATCTACGAGTTTAATACCTATGTTGTTGAGGAAGACCTTGTGTTAAACTTTGGCAAGCTTAAAAATTTAACAATGTTATATGATTAATTTACACATACTTCGAAAATTTTAAATTTTATTGTAATTTATAACACTTGTATGAGACGTCTGTTAATATTAATTCTTGGGTCTATTCTCCTACTAGCTATGTGTATAGGTAAGACGAGTGAAAAATTAGAATTTAATATTTCAAAGGAAAAAATTGCAAAGGAATATTTCGGAAAAAATGAATTAATACTAGCAACAACAACAAGCTTCTGTGCTACAGGCTTGGCAGATGCTCTAAATAAAAAATTCGAGGAGAAATTTGGAATAAAAGTAAAACTTATATGTGTTGGTACGGGAAAGGCGTTGAAAATTGCAAGCTTAGGTGATGCAGATTTGGTTATAGTTCATGCACCAAAAAAGGAAATGGAATATTATAAATTAAAGAAAGATGCAGAATACGTTTATAGAGAGGTAGGAGATTTTGTTAACAGAAGATACATCATGTATAATTATTTTATAATAGTTGGTCCGAAAGAGGATCCTGCAGGTATAAGGAATGCTAAGAGTGCAGTCGAAGCATTTAAATTGATTGCAAAGGCTGGAGAAGAAGGAAAAACTGTATTCATATCTAGAGGAGACCAGTCAGGGACGCATTTAAAAGAACTAAGTATATGGAAAGAGGCCAACATTGAACCAAAAGGGAATTGGTATAAAAGTATTGGTAAAGGTATGGGAGAAACGTTGATCACTGCAAATGAGATGGGTGGATATACTTTATCAGATATAGGTACATATCTTGCTCTTAAGGACAGGTTGAAAAACTTGGATATATTATTCTCTGGTGGAAAAGAATTG
Source organism: archaeon (assembly GCA_027058345.1). GTDB lineage: Archaea > Hydrothermarchaeota > Hydrothermarchaeia > JALTZZ01 > JALUTC01 > JALUTC01. The sequence continues at coordinate 11,698 of JALUTC010000148.1, forward strand.
TTCAATCCTTATCACGTAATGGTGGTTAATCCAAGTAAACATCCAAATGTAAATTACGAGGCAGCAATGTTATACGTTGCATTTATAACAAGTCCAGAAGGTCAGAGAATTATTTATGATTACGGTATTAAATTTATGATAGATCCAAATACAAAAAGGGTTATTAAAGGTATAGGAAAGAGATTATTTTATCCAGTTGCTGTTGGTGAGGAAGTTTTAAAAGAAATTCCAGAGTGGAAGCCATGAATTTCACTTTTCTATTTTCCTATAAAAATCTTGTGACAATTTCCTTCCAGTTTTTCTCTCCCATTCTTCAATGCTAATAGAATATTCCTTCTGAACCTTATCCCTATATAATTCTGGAATTACATTAAATGCACAGAAAGGTATAAATCTTCCATCTGGCAATGCATATAAAATGTTGCATCTCTTAACTCTTTCTATGTCGTAATTGTATAAATCCATGAAGTGCATCATTCCTATGAATAATGTTCTCTTATGAAATTCTCCAAGAGCTTCGTAATCATGCTTAACAATTATATTAAATAGTAGTTTTTTCAAGTCAAAACTTTCAGGCTTATATTTCTTATCTATAAAGCTATTTAACTTGAAAAGCATTTGAAGCAATGCCACATACTTGTTCTTTCTTCCTGAGATTATCTCGCTTGCAACTTCGTTAAAGTATTCGTATAAACCTTCGACATCTATAAATTTCGTTATTGGTATAATTTTTCCATTTTCAACATATAAATACGTGGCCATTCCACAAGCAAAGTGGTTTGTTAGTTCGTAAAATCTTCTACCAGTTATTGCCTCGACTATGTGAGTTATACATGTTGCATAAGGAACGGGGTAGAAATCGTCCTTTGTTACAATTCCGCCACTTTGCTCTTCTATCCTTTTTATAACATCTGGTATCGTTATTCTATATTTCATTCTTTCTTCCTTTGGCATTCTTCCAACTAAGGAAACTGGTTGAAAGTTTACACCTCTAACAATATCGATATTTTTTGCTGCGAATTCAATAATCTTCCAAACCTCGTGATCGTTTACAGTTTTTATCACTGTTGGAACTAAAACTATTCCAAGATCTGCTTTTCTACAATTGTTCAATATTTTGGGAATTTCTGGATAATTTTTTGGATTAGTCTTTTTTGATACGCCGTCGAAACTTAAATATACAGTATTTACACCTGCTCTCCTTACATTTATTGCAAAATCTTCATCCAATGCTAACTTTATACCATTAGTATTCAGTTGAACATGTTTATATCCGACTTCCTTCGCAATTCTAATTATTTCCAATATATCATCTCTTAGTGTTGGCTCTCCACCGGTTAGTTGTACAGCATCTGGTGCAACTGGTTTAATCCTTTTTCCAACTTCAAGCATGAATCTTATTTGATCTAGAGTTGGTTCGTAAACATATCCAGCTCTTTCTGAATAGAAGAAACAATACCAGCATGATAGATTACATCTATTCGTTACGACTATATTTATAAGTGCTGGATGAGACATGTGATCCTTACATAAGCCGCAATTGAAAGGGCATTTAACATTTTTATAATTCACATGTGGATTATAAATTCCATCTCCATCATGTGCAAATCTCTTTGCCTTTAAATATAGTTCATAATCCCCCCAATATAAATCTTCAAACTCTCCATGTTTTTCACATACCTTCCTTATCCATACCTTATTATCCCTTTCAAATATAACCGCATCTATTATGTCTAAACATTCTGGACAAAGAGATTTCGTATATGATAAAAATCTCTCACTTTTGTCAAGAATTTTCACTTCCTGCATATATTATAGAATAAAGTTGAACGTAAGCAATTATATGCAAGGGCAGATACATAAACCATTATTTTTATCTATGGATTAGTATATGCTAACAAAGTAATCTTAAATAATATATTAAATTTTTAATCGGTGATAAAAAATGAGAGGCGCAATAGGAATAGGTACACTGATAGTATTTATAGCGATGGTATTGATAGCAGCAGTTGCATCTAGTGTATTGATACAAACATCTAGCTTTCTACAGCAGAAGGCAATGCTAACAGGTAAGACGACGACGGAAGAGGTTTCGACAGGATTAAAAGTCGTAGCAGTATATGGTGCTGTAAATACGAGTGCATCACCACAGGAAGTTATCAAGTTAGCAGTATTGATTGAACCAAATGCAGGTTCTATACCAATTGACTTGGGAACAACAAAGATAACAATATCAGATTCTGTTAAGCAAGCGGAATTGCAGTACAATTCAAGTTGCTTTGCTGATAACAAGAATTACAACGATATATTCGATGCATCAATCGTCGATGCATGGCCTGGAGAGGGAACGAATTGTGTAAATGTATCTGCAAATTACTTTGGAATCATAGTATTGCAAGATACTGATAATAGCATTAAGAGCAATACACCAATATTAACAAGAGGAGATAGGGTAGCATTAACAATAAATACAAAGCTACTATTTGGAGGATTGAAGCCAAGAACACATGTAACAGGATTTGTAAGACCAGAATTTGGAGCTCCAGGAGTAATTGACTTCATAACACCAGTATTGTTCACTGAAGAGAGAGTACAGTTGCAATAAAGAGCTTCCTTCAAAATTTAATTTTTTCTTCCAAAATTTTTTTATTCGATTATTTAGCACATAACTAAATACGTACATTTTTATGTAAACATGTATAACTATATTTATTAGTATAATGAGGCGTTTTTGCATATACTTCAATATATATGAAGGGAGTTGTTGGTATAGGAACTTTAATAGTATTTATAGCAATGGTACTCGTAGCAGCTGTGGCTGCAAGTGTATTAATACAAACGGCCAGCTATCTTCAACAAAAGGCAATGCTAACAGGTAGAACGACAACGGAGGAAATTGCCTCTGGAATAAATGTAATAGGGGTGTATGGGTTTGTTGAAAATGGAAGTATTGTAAAAATTGCAATTATAATAACACCTCATGCAGGTTCTTCTCCAATAGATTTAAAAACTGTTAAGATATCATTATCAAATGGAACTGTATTTTCAGAGCTTATATATAATTCGAAGTGTTTCAACGATTCGGAAGTTTATATAAATATTTTTGCAGATGATTCAAATGTCTGGCCAAGATATGGAAATGGTTCATGTTCAAATGTTACAGCAAATTCCTTCGGTATACTTGTTTTACAAGATGCTGATGATAGCTTAACAGCAGAGTCTCCAGTTATAAATAGAGGAGATAGGGTAGCGTTAACGATTAATGTTAAGGATTTGTTCAATGGTATAGGTGCTAGAGAGCATATCATTGGATTTATTAGACCAGAATTTGGAGCTCCAGGTATTATAGATTTTATATCGCCACCATTATTCACAGAAAAGGTAACCATTTTGCAATAATTGTTTCTTAAACATTTTCTTTATTTTATATGTAGATATTAGAACATCTACTTTTATAAGTATTATTTTTTGTATATAAATAAAAGCACGAATGGCTAATCCATTATTTGTTTCAATAAATTTTTAGAGGTGTAGGAGATATGAAAGGCTCGATAGGTATAGGAACTTTAATAGTATTTATAGCAATGGTACTCGTAGCAGCTGTGGCAGCAAGTGTATTAATACAGACTTCAAGTTATTTACAGCAGAAGGCAATGCTAACAGGTAGAACGACGACGGAAGAGGTTTCAACAGGATTAAAAGTCGTAGCAGTATATGGTGCAATAGATCAGATAAAGAATGCTATAATAAAGCTTGCAATTGTAATTGAACCAAATGCAGGTTCGGCACCATTAGATTTAAAGGCAACGAAACTAATGCTATCGAACTCTACAGTTCAAGCAGAGTTAAGATACGATGAAGATTGTTATAACAATTCGATAGAATATCGTGACATATTTGACGACAATTATAACGTATGGCCATTATCCGGAGATCCTACAAAATTATCATGTGCTGCAAATGCTACGATAACGAGCTTCGGAATAATAGTATTGCAAGATTCCGATGGAAGTGTTAGAAGAGATTCACCTATAATAAACAGAGGAGATAGGGTGGCGTTGACAGTTAATACAAGTGGTTTGTTCAATGGAATTGGTCCAAGAACACATGTAACAGGATTTGTAAGACCAGAATTCGGAGCTCCAGGAGTAATAGATTTCGTAACTCCAGTGTTATATACAGAGACAAGAATGCAACTTCAATAGCGCTTAATTTTTAATTTTATTATTTTGTTACTTATATATACTTTAAATGTCTCAATATAATACCTTACGTGAGGTGCTGATAAATGCTTAAGCTGCTATCTAAGGAGTTTAAGGATAGTATTGAATTTAAATTGATTACAAATATTCTTGAGAATTTGGAAATACCATGCTACATAACTGATAGGAATTTCCTTTGTATTTACATGAACCCTGCAGCCGAGAAAATGCTTGGATATAAAAGGGAGGAGATTGTAAATAAGAGGCATTGTTACGAATATACGCATTATGAGAGGGATCCTGCATGTCATACTACTAGATGCTCGAGTTATATGGTATTAAATAATATTGTAAGTTCAACAAAGAGAGAATTATACATACTAAATAGGAATGGAGAGCAGATACCTGTTATAATATATACTGTTCCTATTAAGAATAAGAAGGGAGAAAATGTAGCTGTATTAAAAATGTTATACGATTTGAGAGATGTTAGAGAAAAGGAGATAAAAGTTTTGGAAATGAATAAGGCATTGATTCAAGCAATTCAAGCAATAAAGAAGTTTGTCGATGAAATGTCAAGGGGAAATTTGGCAATAGAATTTCAACTAGAAGATAAGAGCAAGGAATTGCAGGAAATGAAGCAGGTATTGTTAAATCTTAGAGATAGTATAAAATCTATAGTAAAACATATATTTGATGATGTAAAAATGTTTAAAAATACATATGATCAGACATTTAATTTTATAAAGGAGAGTAAGAGTTCTGTAGGTCAAATATCTAAAGCTACGGAGCAAATAGCGAATGATGCACAACAGCTAGCATCTAACATGGATAAGATAAACAATGAAATAAAGAACTTTACAAATGTATTCGAAAGCATATTCAATTTTACAAGCGAAACGTATAGAGTTTTTAAAGATTTGGAGAAGGATATAAATGTTGGAAAGAATTATGCGGAAGTTGCAACCGATGCAACGAGAAATACCTTAGACGTATTTACGAACATTTCAAACGAGATAAATGATTTGGGAGAGAAGTCCAAACAAATAATAAGGATAATAGATGTTATAACAGGAATTGCAGAGCAAACAAATCTATTAGCTTTAAATGCTGCGATAGAAGCTGCAAGGGCTGGAGAGCATGGAAGAGGATTTGCCGTCGTTGCAGATGAGATAAGAAAATTGGCTGAAAATTCTACTAAGTCTGCAGAGCAGATAGAAAACATTGTAAACGAAGTATTGGATAAGATTGATTCGATGAATAAAAGGATAGGAAAATCTACAGAATTGATAAAGCAATATACGAATCAAATTGGAAACTTAATAAATATATTTGGAAAGATATATAGTGAAATAATGAAGATAATGAAGAGGATAGAGGAGATAAGCAACAATTTAAAGACACAGCTCGAAAAGATTAAGGAGATTGAACAATTCTCTGAGAAGATTTCCGTTGCTATAGAATCAACTGCAGCGGCTAGTGAAGAGATACATGCATCTATAAAAGAAATAGAGAACAATGTAAGTAACTACATGAAGAATCTCGAAAGTGTTAAGGAAAAGATAGATGAGTTAGAATCATTCTTAAAGAGGTTTAAGATGTAAAATAGTAATATGGTTCGCGTATTAATAGTTGACGACTCAGCATTTATGAGGAATATATTAAAAAAGATACTTTCACAAAGGTATGAGATTGTAGGAGAGGCGAGCAATGGAAAGGAAGCCATTGATTTATACTTTAAGTTAAAACCAGATGTTGTTCTAATGGATATAGTTATGCCAGTTATGGATGGAATAGAGGCGACGAGACAAATAGTGTCAAAGGATCCAAACGCAAAAATAATAATGGTTACTAGTCTTGGACAAAATGAGAAAGTAAAGGAAGCAATTAAGGCTGGAGCAAAAGGATACATAGTTAAACCATTTCAGGCTGAGGGAGTTATTAGAGAGATAGAGAATGTTTTAAAACAGAGGTGATTATATGGATCAAATTATTCTCGTTTCTTTTACAATTGGTGATAACGAATATGCATTGGATATATCTGAAGTTCAAGAGGTTGTTAGATATCAGGAAATTACACCTTTACCTAGAGTTCCAGATTATATTCTAGGAGTAATAAATTTAAGAGGGAAGATAATTCCAATAATTGATTTAGGAAAGAGAATAGGCGTTGAGTCATCGAAGGAAAATTCTAAGAAGATAATAATAGTTAAGAAGAATAATGAGCTATATGGATTGCTTGTAGATAAGGTCAAGGGTGTTCTAAAAGTATCTGGAGATGAGATAGAAGATGTTAGATACGGAGATTTAAGGTTAAGCGAGAAATATATAAAAGGATTAATCAGAAAGGATAACAATATAATTATAATTTTGAATTTGGACAATATCTTATCATCAGAAGTATGAACGGAGAAATACTGGAAGAATTCTTATTTGAATTAAACGAATTGGTTAACAAGATGAATAAAATATTGTCGGAAATTGAAAGGGGAGAGAATGTTGAGGAGAATCTAAAGGAATTGTTTAGAATATATCATACGATAAAAGGATCCGCTGGCATTGTAGGATTAACAGAGCTTTCAAAGATTTCTCATAAAATGGAATCCTTACTCAAAGATATTATAAGTGGAAAATTGTCTTTAAATGATAATATATTATCGCTTATTTATAAATCGTTGGATATATTTAATGATTTACTTGAAAGTAGGGAGGTAAAGGATTTAGGGTCATTTTTAGAGGAAATAGAGAGAGTTGAGAAATCAGGTTTTAGTATTAGTAAGAAGAAGTATAAGATAGAGGTTTACGTTGACAAGAATTCGCAGATGAAGGATGTGAGATGTTTCCAAGTTATTCATAATCTTAAAAGGATAGGCAATATAATATCTTCGAATCCTTCATTAAATGAGATAGAAAAGGGGGTTGATTTCTTTAGCATAATATTGGAAACAGACAAAAGCATTGAAGAGGTAAAATCTGCCTTAAGCATTTCCGAAATAAGCTTTGACATAAAGGAATATAAGGATGAGGAGAAGGTTGAGAGTAAGAGTGCTGAAAGGAAGGAGGAAGAGAAGAAACAGATAAAGTTTATAAAGATTAGGTCTGAACAATTGGATAGACTAATGGGTTGTGTTGAAGAATTATCAATAGCAAAGATTAGATTTGCACATATATTAAAGGATGGAAACTTGGAGGAGCTTGAAAGGATTAAGAGTGTATTCGATAAAAATATATCCGAGTTACAGAGGTTAATTTTAGAAATACGTCTAGTTCCTTTAGAAATAATATTTTCCAAGTACTATAGAATGGTTAGGGAAATTTCAAGGAACTTGAATAAGGAAGTGAATTTTATAATAGAGGGTGAAAATATAGAAATAGATAGGAGTATAATAAATGAACTCGACGAAGCTTTAATACATTTGCTAAGAAATGCTATAGATCATGGAATTGAAACTCCTGAGGAAAGGTTAAGGAAGGGAAAAAGTAGGAAAGGAGTTGTTAAGCTCATTGCTAAGAGAGAGAAGGATTATTGCATAATTACTGTTGAAGATGATGGTAAAGGAATAGATTTGGAAAAGATAAAGAAGAAAGCATACGAAATGGGATTGATTTCAGATTTAAATATCCCAGACGAAAAGGCATTGGAATTAATCTTCATGCCAGGATTTTCTACAAAGGAAAAAGCGACACAATATTCTGGAAGAGGTTTTGGTTTAGATATAGTTAAAACTAGGATAGAATCCTTAGGTGGAAAGGTAATAATAGAAACGGAAAGGGATAAGGGAACTAGGATTACTTTAAAAATACCGATAAACATAGCAATAATAAAAGCTCTCATAGTTGAGGTTTCAAAGAGAAAATACGCCGTTCCTATTTATTTAATAAATGAAATTATAAAGATTGAGGATTCTAAAGTGAAACGTGTCAATGGTGCAAAAATATATTTATACAGGGATAAAACAATACCAATAATATCTTTAAAGGAGAAGTTGGGCTTGATTAATGATGAAAGAGAAAAATACCTATTGATAATTTCTGAGGAGAATAAGTTTTATGGAATTTCGATAGATAATATATATTCAATGGAAGATATAGTTGTGAAAAATTTTGAAATATCAATTATAGACAAAAGGGAGAGTATATTTTCAGGAATGACAATTTTAGGTTCGGGAGAAATTGTACCTATATTAAATATATTTAAGATTGTTAGAGGTGAGTGATATTGAACAAGGAGTTAGAATATAAGTATGATATTTTTAAAGAGATAACGAACATTTGCATAGGTAATTCCATATCGGCTTTAGCAAACATGGCAAATATAAGTATTGATGTTTCACCTCCAGAATTATACATTGTAGACACAAAAAATATAGGAGAAGTTTTGTCGAAGATGAAGAATTTGGAAGAGAGGGCTATTGGAATTGTTATGAAATTTGCTGGTAGGATAGAGCCAACATTTTTACTAATCTTATCCACGAGTTTTATGAAGAGTATAACTAGGAAGAACAAATTAGATGTCGACGAAGTTATAAGGTATGGAAATTTATTATCTACATATTACATGCTCTCGCTTAAAAATTTCTTGGGAATTTTTCTCGTGTTGGAGAAGCAAGATTATACATTTGATGTAACTATAGGAGAAATATTTGAAAATGTTTTATTATATGAATTGGAACAAAAAGGTAGGGTATTGCTTGCAATTGTAAAAACAAACGTTAAGGATATACCATTTGAGAATTACTTTGTTTTATTTGTATCAAATAAGGATTTTGAAGAACTGATAAATCATGCGAAAAGACAATTCGAGGTGTAATGTATGAATGTAGATTTGGACCTAATAAAAGAGATAGGAAATATAGGTGTTGGATCCGCATCAACGGCTTTATCGAATATGTTGAATAAAAGTATAAACATTTCCATACCTGCAGTATATATAAAGAGTGTGAAGAACTTTCTCAAAATGTTTTCTGAAAACAATGATATATGTTTAATGATATATTCAAATGTAGAAGGAGACATTTCCGGAGGTCTATTAACGATTTATACTAGAAAGTTTTTAGAAGAATTATTAGGGAAGAGTGTAGATAGATTTACAAAGATTGATAGGTATAAAATACTTAAGTATAACGATGTATTAACATATTCTTACATAAATTCCATTGGGCAATTTTTAAACATAGAATTGATAACAGTAGATTCTCAAATTATAGATAAGGATATAAGTAATGTTCTTGCAAATTTGATAATGGATGATATAACAAAATATAGAGAAGTTATAATAAATGAAACGAAAATATTTTTAGAAAATAAGGAAAATATATGTTACATAACACTCTTATTGTCTAAAGACGATTTAGAAAGAATACTCAGCATTGCTAGGGAAAGGTATGGTTTATAACGATGATATCATACTCGTTAATATTGGAGAAGCAAAAATTGTAAAAGATAGGGGAATTCTTGCCGCTTATTCATTGTCATCATGCGTTGCATTAATGCTTTACGATATAGAGAAAAAGATAGCTGGAATGTCTCACGTAATGCTTCCAAAATCTAACAGAGAAATAGAATACAACGAATATCCAAAGTTTGGTGATAAAGCTGTAGATTATATGTTAAATGAAATGAGAAAATATGGTTCCAATTCAGATAGTATAATTGCAAAGATTGCGGGAGGTTCAGATGTTTTCACCACAGGCTTAATATCAATCGGTAGAAGAAATGTTGAGTCAGTTAAAAATTCGTTGAAAAATCGTGGAATAAGAATTGTTGCAGAAGATGTAGGTGGTAAAATTTTAAGGACAGTCTTCTTTAATGCAGCTAATGGAATTGTAACAATAAAAACACCAAAATATGTTATACAAATATGAATGATGAGAATTACTTCAAGATTATACTGAATGTTCTCTCTAGGAACTTAGGTATAAATATGCAGTACTATGATAAAAAATATTTAAAAAGGAGGATAACTTCAAGAATGAATTATCTAGGAATAGATAGTTTCGAAGAATATTACAAATACCTGGTAAGAAATAGCTCTGAAGTGTATGAGCTTATAAATTTTATAGCTATAAATTATACGGAATTTTTTAGAGATAAAGAAGTATTTGATTATATCTATAAGAATATATTTCCAATGATATTCAAAAATAAGGAAGTGAAAATTTTATCCGCAGGCTGCTCAACAGGACAGGAAGTGTATAGTATAGCGATGCTAATATATGAATATTTAGATAAAGATATAAATAAATATACGATATTGATAGTTGGGGGAGATATAGATAGAGAGGCATTAAATTATGCATCGCATGGAATTTATAGAGAAGACGAAATGAAAAATATCGATGATAGATTTATTAAAAAATATTTTATAAAAATAAATAGTAAATATAAAATAAGAGACGAAGTGAAAAGGATCGTCTCATTTAAATACATGGATTTAACCTCTGAGATAAAGGATTCAGAAATATATGATATGGTACTATGTAGAAATGTTATTATATATATTGATCAGAAATACAAAAAGATTATTTTTGAAAATTTATATAAAATGTTAAAAGATGGTGGCTATTTAATAATTGGGAAGTCTGAAAGCTTGCCAATAAATTTAAAGGATAAATTTGAAGTTATTAGCTTGGAAAACAAAATATATAGAAAAAGGTAGATTTTATGCAAGAAAAGGTACTCTTATCCTTTGATGGAAAATTCATGCTATATACACCATATGGATCGAAAGAAGATTGGAAAGATGCTAGGATATACTTATTTAACGATGGAACACTAGTCATAAATTATTATCAGAGAGAAATTAAATTTAAAATTAAAAATTTAGAACCTGTTGATGAAAAGATACCATCATCTATAACAGGATTAGTAACAATGTTTGAAACTTATAAATTAAGGCTAAGGGAAAAAACCTCTTACTTATTAATTCACGGAGATAAAAAATACATTAAAAGATTAACCAGATATATCTGCTATTTTAACTTGATGAATACTATTTGCTATATATTATATCCATATATGATTGGAGGAGCAATACAAAAGAATGTTAAATGGAGAAAGTCAACCTTACTCATCAAACTTAAGAGAACACCAGGAAAAGTTCTTGAAATAATAGCATTCAAATATAATGGCTCTCTTGTAACAATTCCATTAGAAAGGGTTATAGATTTCAAGAAGGATAAAATAAATATACAAAATAGGGAGGTTGAAGTTCTTAGCGTTAAATTCTTGAACGAAAAAAGTGTCTCTTTTGTAATATTGATATATACCTTTGACTTAAATCTATTGTATAAAATCTTCGAATCATACTTCGATGAATATGATATTAAGAGAGAAGAAATTCAGGAAGAGGAATTTGAAGATGTAAAACTATCAGATATTGAGGAACAAGTCCTATATGCTTTATACTCTGGAATAAATAGCTTAGAAGTTCATTCATTACTTGGTATAGATGTTAATGAGATTGAAAAAATATACGATAAACTCATTGATATGGGATTGCTAAAATTGGTTAGATTAAGGAAGGAAGTGGAATTAACTGGTAAGGGGAAATATCTTGTAGAGAAAATCATGAAAGAGAAAGGGACAAAATTATGATTCGTGTTTTAATCGTCGACGATTCATTTGTAATGAGAAAGTTTATAAAAAGGATTTTAGAGTCCGATCCAGAAATTAAAGTTATTGGAGAGGCATCCAATGGTGTTGAAGCAATAAAAATGGTTAAGGAATTAAATCCGGACGTAGTTACAATGGATATAAAAATGCCTGAAATGGATGGTCTGGCGGCGATAGAATATTTGATGAAAAATAATCCATTGCCTATCGTTGTAATATCTTCACTAGCAAAGGAAGATTCTTATTATACAATTAAAGCTTTAGAATTAGGTGCTGTCGATTATATAACAAAACCAGGTGGAGAGGTTACAATTGATATAATAAAACTTAAGGATGAAATTATAGAAAAGGTGAAGAACGCTGCAAGAATTCAAAGGTTTAAA
>JALUTC010000149.1 GCA_027058345.1 archaeon
GAATATATATCAGAGGATTTAAGATATGCAAAGGAAAAAAATCTAAAATTTATCCATTGGGTTCCAGAAGATTTTGTAGAAGTAAATGTTTTAAGAGCAATCAACAATAAAATAGTTGTGGAAAAGGGTTATGCTGAAAGAACATTAGTCAATGAAAAAATTAGTGCAACAATTCAATTCGAAAGGTATGGTTTCGTAAGGATTGAAAGGATGGATAAAAATTGTATAACTTGCATTTTCATGCATGAATAAAATGTAATAAATTTTATGAAAATCGAGGAAAGAATCCTAAAAATACTTGAGGAAAGAGATTCAATATTAAAACAAGAACTAATCGATGAATTAAAAGAACATCCAGGAGTCGTAGAATATGTTTTAAAGAAAATGCTAAAGGAAGGAAAGATAAAATTTGAAAGAAAGTATAAAGATGGTAGCAGATTATATGCCGTTTATATAAAGAGGGCATGAGATTCGATAATTTGACATGGAAAGAGGCTGAAGAGTATATAAAAAAATATAAAGCTATAATATTACCAATTGGATCCGTAGAGGAACATGGATATCATCTACCATTATCAACAGATTCTGATATAGCAATAAGAATTGCTGAGGAATTATGTAAAAGAACGGGATTAAAATACTTACCAATCATACCATATGGCGTATGCATATCTACGAGGGATTATCCGGGAACAATAAGTGTTAGCTTTGATTCCTTTAGAAATTTCCTAAGAGATATATTAATTTCGTTGAAAAATAATGGAATAAGAAAGGTATTTATAATCTCTGGACATTTGGGTGATAGCCATATCTCTGCAATTAAAGAAGCTTCAAGAGATTTGGATATAGATGTTTTCCTCTTAGATTTGAGAGAAATACCATATGAAGATGTTATTGAAACGAAGCCAATGCATGCCTGCGAATATGAAACAAGCCTTATGCTTTATCTATATCCGGATAAGGTTAAAAGGGATAAAATTGTTGACGAAGAAATTTACAAAAAAAGGTTCTCCGTAAAGGGGTTAAGAAAAACAGAAAGCGGTGTTTTTGGAACTCCATCAAGAGCTAATAGTGAAAAGGGAAAAATTCTCTTTGAAAGGATAATTAAATCTTTTGAAGAATTTATCAAAGAAGAATTGTCGATTTAATTTTTAATGTTATTTTTTATTAATAAAATAGTGCTCCGGTGGTGTAGCCCGGCCAATCATGCGGGCCTTTCAAGCCCGCGACCCGGGTTCAAATCCCGGCCGGAGCACCACTTAACTTAAACTCTTTGAATTAGTTATAAAATATGAATAAATTATTAAGAATTGTCTTATTTCCAATAGAAATTTATATATATTATAAGATATTTGAGTATATATACAAAAGCATGCCTTTAGGAAATCCTGTTAATGATTTTAAATTATCAAGAATCGTCGAAAGGTATTTGGAAGAAATTTCATGATATATTTTATAATGCAAGTATATCCGATAAACTTTTTCCCTTTAAAATTTCTCTCTTATAATATTCTTCCTTTTCCTTTATCAATCTTGTTCTCTTTAATATTTCTTGTGCTTTTTCTCTTGGAATTACAACAACGCCATTTTCATCCGCAACAATTATGTCTCCGGGCCTAATTATTACATTATCTATGCAAATATTCACGTTTATTTCTCCCTTTCCTCTAGCATCTCCAGCTGCTGGATTTACATTCTTATACCATACTGGAAAGTTCATCGCCTTTATCTCTTCAATATCCCTTATAGAACCATAAACTATCGCAGCCTTTATACCTTTCCTTATACAATTAAGCGTTGCAAGCTCTCCAAAAACTGCATAATCTGTATCGGACTGGATTACAAGTATAGAATTCTTATCCGCAAGATCTATTGCTCTGAAAACCTTCGACCAATCTGATTGAAAGAGCCTAACCGTCACTGCGTATCCACAAACTCTTCTAGGATTTATACATTTTAAATTTCCTATGGTATTGTATTTTTTCATCGCATCGCTTATATTACAAGTGGAATATTTTTCAAACTCTCTTAAAATATCAACCTCTTCCTTCTTTTCTTCAACATCTTCACCAAGTATTTTCAAAAACATTCTTACAACGTTTTCAACATCGTAAGCTTTTGTTATTGCTGAACCCACTATGAATATATCTGCATAATCCTTCAATATTTTAATGCTATTCAAATTTATACCTCCAGCCAATGCTAACGGTTTATCCAAAACATTTCTCACAGCTTTTATTTCTTCAAGAAATGCCTGAACATTCTCTCTTCTAGCTTTTTGGACATCTATTGGCATATGTATCAAGAAGTAATCCACACCTATATCCTTTAACTCCAATATTCTCTTAACTTTATCCTTGATTTCCATCAAATCAATCATTATCTCCGCTCCAAGTTCCTTAGCTCTATTAACTGCACGCTTTATCGTTTCGTTACTTGCAACTCCCATTATTGAAACGATATCTGCACCATTCCTTACTGCAAGTTCTACCTCTAAATCACCCGTATCCATTGTTTTCATATCTGCAACTATTTTTGCGTCAGGGAACTCTTCCCTTATCCTTTTTATCGCATGAACTCCATGCGTTTTTATCAATGGTGTTCCAACTTCTAACCAAACATTTTTAGATATGAATGCCTTCTTAGCAATTACAATGGCTTCTTCAATAGATACTAAATCGAGAGCAACCTGTAATATTTTCATTCTACCCATGTTGCAACTTCCGCAACGATATAATTGTCTTCAACCTTTGGAGCATTTCTTAGAAAAAAATTTCTAAAATCTCCACTCTTAGTAGGTTCTCCATCTTCTCTTAAATTGTCTTTCTCAATTATATAAAATTCTTCTTCCAAATCTATCTCCTCGAGCATCTTGGATAATTCATCCAATATCTTTCTTGCTTCTTTTTCTATCTCATCAACATTTCTCATATAATTTCCACAAAATATAAAAAGTTCAATTATTAAATATGATTGAAAAGGTTGAAGATACATATTGCGAAGCATTCGATGGATATTTCTGCAGATTAATCGTTACTGCAAAGAATGAAAAATATTTGAAAAAAGCAGTTTATGGTGCAACATCATTACCAAGCAGCGTTTTTGGAAGGTCCGAAGCTGGTGT
>JALUTC010000150.1 GCA_027058345.1 archaeon
AGATGTATAAACTCGGAGCTTAATCTAGATACCGCATCCAAATTGCAAAAACCTTTTTGTTTATTCAACCTATTAACCTTGCATCTCCTTTCACAGAATATGCAGGATTTTAATAATTTGTAAGCAATTTCTCTCTTCAATTTCAAC
This sequence comes from archaeon, assembly GCA_027058345.1. Lineage (GTDB taxonomy): Archaea > Hydrothermarchaeota > Hydrothermarchaeia > JALTZZ01 > JALUTC01 > JALUTC01. The sequence goes on from JALUTC010000150.1 coordinate 148, forward strand.
AAGTTATTTTCTTTGAATTCAAGCTCGTTTAATTTTACATTATTTTCATCTATTTTTCTCACTTCATCTCTAAACTTCTTCATATAACTATCGTGTATTTTCCATAACTCTTCCAAATTTTCATCTCTGTTAAAATCAACTTCAATCGTTTTTAATATTAGAAATTTTGCAATTCTCTTTCCTCTAACTATATCGACATATCTTCCCAACGCTCTTTTTACACCTTCATCATCCAATGCTACCAATGCATCCGGTCTATATAAATACCACATATTCGAAAGGTAAACGTTAACATTCGTCTAAATTTTATATCTTTCATATTCTTCAAGAAATCTCTCAACACCTTTTCCCAATCTTATCTCAAAACCTTTCGATTTTAAAACCAATTCAATTGCAGAGATTACGGAAACTATATGTTTCAAATCAATATTTCCCATATGTCCAATTCTAAATATCTTTCCCTTTAATTTAGATTGACCCCCTGCAATTAATATTCCAAATCTTTCCTTAATTTCCTTTCTAATTTCATCTCCAATACCATTTGGATATTTAACAGATGTAACAGTTCTCGAAGCAATAGAATCGTCTTTAACGAATAATTCTAATCCTATTTCTTCAATGGCTCTCCTCAAAGCATGAGATATTCTTATATGTCTCTTTATTCTATTTTCAAGCCCTTCCCTTTTTATCATTTCTATAGATTTTCTTAATGCAAATATGTGATTTATCGATGGAGTGAATGGTGTCGTATTTTTTTCCATTGCATTCAAATACTTCTTCAAATTTAGATAGTAACATCTTGGATTATTTTCTTCAATTACTTCTCTCGCCCTTTCACTTATTGCAACGAATGATAATCCTGGAGGTAATGATAGACATTTTTGTGAACCAGAAATGCATAAATCTACGTTCCATTTATCTGTTTCGACATAATCTCCTCCCAATGAAGATATACAATCCATTATAAAGAGTAATCCATATTTTCTTGCTAATTTACCTACAAATTCAGCATCGTGCCTAACACCTGTAGATGTTTCATTATGAACTAAGGTTATAGCCTTTGCATTTGAATTTGCAATAGCTTCCTCAAGTTTATCTTTATCAAAACTCTTTCCCCATTCAACTTCAAATTCTATAACCTTTGCTCCATATGCTCTTGCTATCTCAACAAATCTCTCTCCAAACTTTCCTCCCTTAATGCATATCACTTCATCACCCGGACTAATTACGCTTGCAATTGATGCATCCATTCCGGAAGTTCCAGATCCTGAGATTATTACAACGGGATTCTTTGTTCTAAATATATATTTTAATCCTTCGAAACATTCTCTTAATATAGAGCTGAACTCCTCCGTCCTATGACCTATTGGATGCTTTGAAAATTCTAGAAGAACTTCATCATCAACCATCGTTGGGCCAGGGATTAGTAGGAGGCTTCTGGATTTCATAATTTTTAAAATTTAAAATTAATTTAAAATTAAAGGACAAATCAAGGAGGAAATGTGTATGGTAGAACATTTTGAGACTTTTGTACCTTTATTAAAGAGGAGTAAAGGGTTTGAAGAATTGAAAAAGGAAGTTATTGATCAAGATTTATGTTCAGGGTGCGGAAATTGTTCAGCATTTTGTAAGAATATAGATTTGGATGAAAATTCAAAACCTTATTTAGTTAGTGATTGTACTTTGGAAAAGGGTTCCATAAAGTGTAGTTTAGAAGGAACATGTTACGATGCATGTCCAATGGTACCATACGATTTCAAAAAGCTTGAGGAAAAAATATTTGGAAGCGTTGGAAAAGATTGGATAGGAAATTATATAAAAATTGTTGCTGCAAGATCAAAGGACAAAAGAATACTTGAAAGATGCCAAGATGGTGGAGTTGCAACATCTTTACTAATTGCAGCTATTGAAAATAACTTCGTAAATGCTGTAACAATTGTTAAGGGATGGAAATTCTGGAAAGAATCTGTTAAGGTTACAAATGATATAAACGAAATAATAGAAGCTTCCGGAACAAAATATTTGAGATCTTCAACGCCAAATGCCTTTGGCAAAAATCTCAGATACTTTAGAAGAATAGCAGTAATTGGTACAGGATGCCAAATTGCAGGAATAAGAAAATTCATGACAGAATCTAGCTTGAAAAACCTCATAGAAAAGACAAAGGAATCTGAAGTTCCAGTTGATGTATATCTCATAGGATTATTCTGCTACGAAAACTTCCCAATGAAAGATTTTGAGGAGACGATTAAACAAAAGTATAATATAACATTGGAAGATATAAAGAAGATGGACATAAAGAAAGGAATCGTATATATTTATACGAAAGATGGAAGAGAAATAAAGGAAAAAGTGGCTAAGGCTCTTGGAAAAGTAGCTCCTAGTTCATGCAAATTGTGTAAAGATTTTACAGCTAGGTTATCCGATATATCCCTTGGATCTGTTGGAACAAAAGCTGGATATACAACAGTAATTATAAGAACGAAGAAGGGTATGGAACTATTTGAAAAGGCCGTTGAAAAGGGATATATAGAAGTTTCGGAAGAGGTTAATGTCGATGAAATATTAAAAACTGCACAAAGCAAACTTAAATATTATGAAAAGGAAGCTAATAGAAGGAAAGAATTGGGATTGAGAATTGTTGAAAATTGGTGATTACTATGACAAATGATAAGGAAAAGAAGGAAGATGTTAGGATTGGAGTATTCGTTTGTAGTTGTGGTTTAAATATTGGTGGCGTTGTTAACGTCAACGAAGTAGCAGAATTTGCAAAAAAATTACCGAATGTAGTATATGCTAAGGTAAATAAATATACTTGCTCAGATGCAGGACAACAAGAAATTAAGGAAGCAATAAAGAAGTATAACCTTAATAGAGTAGTAGTAGCTTCTTGCTCTCCAAGATTACACGAACCTACGTTTAGAAAAACTGTTCAGGAAGCAGGTTTAAATCCATATCTGTTTGA
>JALUTC010000151.1 GCA_027058345.1 archaeon
GCTGTTGCAGTTGCAACGCCATGCTGTCCAGCACCAGTTTCTGCGACTATTCTTCTTTTTCCCATTTTCTTCGCAAGCAATGCCTGACCGATTGTATTATTAAGCTTATGGGCACCTGTATGTAATAAATCTTCCCTTTTTAAATATACTCTTAAACCTAAATCTTTTGACATATTTTCACAAAATGTTAGTGGTGTAGGTCTTCCAGCATAATGCTTCAAATAATATTCCAATTCTCTCTTGAATTTTTCATCATCCTTAAATTTCATGTAAGCCTTTTCCAACTCTTCAACTGCAGGCATGAGAATTTCTGGTATATATTTGCCACCATATTTTCCAAACTTTCCCCTTTTATCTGGATATTTTCCGATTAACATATATAGGGGAAATTTTTTACAGGATAAAATTAATTGAACGAGGTTAAGGTTTTTTATAATTATATGCGAAAGTTTAAGATTGCCTATTTAAGATTCTTAAGGACGGGAAAGATAAGGATAAGGCTTGAGGAAAAGGATTTTGATTATATAAAAGAAATGTATTTGGATGCAATGGATCTCCTTAAAAATTATAGAGAAATTCTTGACGAATCGTTACTCAATTATAATAAGATGGAAAACAACATATTAGCAAAAGCAATATTTTATATTGCTGTTGCGATTAAATATGGTTATAAATTCAATAAGAGCTTTTACGAAAGGATAAAAAAGGAAATAGAGAATTTAAAATTAAATGTTGCAACACATGTCTATCTTCCAAATAAGAAGATAAGCATAATAACTGGTCAACTCTTTATGAAGGTTAAAGGTAGGAATCTTGCAATATTTTATAAAGATACCGATGGAAAATTATCAAAGGTTCTTGAAGTTTAATTCTTTTTCAATTTGGCAAGGAAGAATCCCGTGCAATCATCTATGTGAGGAAATGTCCTTATAACTTTATTCCATGCTGGGAATGTTTTCCTACCAAACTTCCTTATTCCTCTAGTTCCTATCTTCCTTTCAATTGTTTCAATTTTAAACATTTTCATAAAGTCTGAGATAATTTCCTCATTTTCTTCGAACAATATTGAGCATGTAGAATATGTCATTACACCTCCATCCTTTAAATATTTATGTGCAACTTTTAACATTTTTCTCTGAAGCTTTGTCAATGTCCTTATCTTATTCAAGTTTATATTCCATTTAACATTTGGAAATTGCCTTATGGAACCTGTCGATGAACAAGGAGGATCTAATAAAATCTTGTCGAAATATTCTTCCTTTAAAAATACTTTCCTTGAGTCTCCTAAAATATAAATAACATTTTCAACACCTAATTGTTTAAGTCTTAACCTCATTTTTTGTAACCTTGAATAAGATATATCAACAGCATATATCTTGCCTCTATTTTCCATAAGCATTGCTAAGTGAGATGTTTTTGAACCAGGAGCTGCTGCCATATCTAATACAACATCATCTGTATCAGGATTTAGAACGTGTGCAACATAGCAAGAGGCAAGGTCTTGAATTACAAATTTTTTATTATACCAGTCCAATCTTGAAAGAGGTTTCTCGTATTTAATAATCTTGAGAACATCCGGTAGTGGTGTTTCTTCGTATTCTACATTATTCCTATCAAAATATCTCTCGAGATTTTCAAGACTTGTCTTTAACGTGTTTACTCTTACATAATATCTTTGTTCCTTATTACTTGCTTCTAGAAATTTTTCAGCCTGTTCTTTACCCAAGAGTTTTATGACGTACTCAACGAACCAACTTGGATAAAAATATTTATAAGAAAGATATTCTATAATTCCATCGTTTCTTTTTATTTCGTTCAAAAGACTTTTTATATTTATTTTTTCAACATTTCTTAAAATTGCGTGAACGAGATTTGCTCTCTTTTCAGATATCGATTTAATTATTTTCACGGCATTATCTGTTACCAATGCAGGTTTCTCGTTTTTAAATTTCATTTCGTAAATTGCAACTCTTAGAAGGTTTTTTGTATAAGAATCTAGCTTTGAAAAATCTCCTTTATATAATCTCTTTATTATAAGGTCGATTAGGTTCAATCTCTTTATCGTTTCGTAAACGTATGCATGAACAGCTTTCCTTATATTTACATCATCGATTCCTATACTTTTCATGATCATATTTATAGCTTCTTTTGGAGAAATACCGGACTTTTCTATAAGTATTAAGCATCTCGTTGCTATTTCTTGTGTTTTCATCTTAAATTAATAAATGGCTACCGTCACAGCTCATAGAAGTGTTAATGTTCAAGTTCTCTCTACATGTTGCAAACGGTATATTATATTTCTTGCATATGTTTAAGACAGTTCTTAACAATTTCAACCTTATACTTTTGCTTAAATATAAATAGTTTTGGTATCTTTCTCCATTTAAGTATAATTTTTTCAACCTATTACATATTTCTGGAAATTTCTCGCACATTTTTTTCAATATATCACCCCTAACCTTAAGGGTTGAGGAAGTTATAAGTTTTACATCGCAGCTTTTAAGTTCCTTTATTAATTCTTCCAAAGATTTTTCAGAATCATTAACGTATGGTATTATTGGGTCAATTCTTGCAGTTGTTTTAAAACCCATATCCGACAAGGATTTCAATGCATCTAATCTCTTATCAGGAGAAGGTGCATAAGGTTCTATTTTCTTAGATATATTTTCATCTAATGTAGTTATTGTAAATGATATTACAATATTATCATCGAACAAATCTTTATCCCTTAAAACATTGTTCGATTTTGTTAAAATTATTATTTTAAAGTCTTTAAGCAATTTCAATGCCTTCCTCGTATATCTATACTTTAATTCCAATGGTTGGTATGGGTCTGTCGATGAAGATATTATTACAATTCCTTTGTTAACATATTTCAAATCTCTTTTTAATCTATCGACAAAATTTTCTTTAGCTCTAGGTTTTTCATGGTTTTTTATATAACTCCTTGCATAGCAATATATACATCTATGATAACAACCAACGTATGGATTTAAGGAATATTTTATCTTGCAAGTACATAGTCTCGACTTCCATGGATCAAATTCTGTTAAAACTTTCATTAATTATTTTAGCATCTTCACATTAATATATAACCTTTAATATATATTGC
>JALUTC010000152.1 GCA_027058345.1 archaeon
GAAATATATGTTAACTGCTTCTTTAGTTTTTTGCTTTTAATTTTTTCAAAGATATAGTTATAGAACTCTGGTTCGTTTAATTTTTTGGATTTAACAAACATGATTGTATTTTCATCTAAGTTCATCATCACATGTCACCTAAGGAAAAAAATTAAATCTTAAAATTGATTGGTATTCCTAAGAAGCTTGCGATTCCTCTTTTAATAGCACTGCTGACTGCTCTTTTTATCACGTTTTCTGTTGGCTCGTCTTTGAACTTGCGTTCCGCAATTCCGACTTCTTCAATGTATCTCTGCTCATCAAAGACTTTTACCTTCGCCAATACCAAGTCCCTTTCTATCTTCACTTCAATTATTTCTTTATTTAGACCATAAATTCTTGCAAGCAAATCAAGAAACGCTCTTCTCAATGTGATTTGCCTTCCTTGTTTTGTAGATATCACTGCATAATAGTAGCTTGGGATAGGAACGGTGGTTATTTCATCTCCCTTTGCTGCAATTAAGAATAGCTCATTTCCTCTAAGTTCGATGTTTATCATTTCTGGTCTTTCTAATAATTTTTTCAACAATTCTTCAATCCTACCATTTTTTATTTTAGCTTTTTCCATTTCAGCTGCCATATTTTCACCCCCAATAAAAATAGCGAAAAAGTTAAAATGAAAAGATTTTTGAAAAGTATATTATTTAAAGTATGTGATTTAAAAAAATAAAAAATTGAGGGAGTTACTTCTTCTCTTTCTTCTTCAATTCCTTCTTTTTCTTCTCGAGCTCCTCTGGCTTCACTCCAATATGCTTTGCCATCTTCTCGCAATCCCATTCCTTTGGATTTCCTACATATCTCTCGCTTACTTTACAAAAGTTTGCATGTTCTTTCAATAGAAACTCACACTTTTCACACGTCATAACACCACCAAAAATATACAAAAAGTTAACGGAAATATTTCTTTATTCTATATTCGACATATTTAACTGAGCGCATTGCTTCAATAGGGTCCAATATTCCATCTAAACGTCTGTAAATTTCGTAAAGAATGTCAGAAAGAACGTCATGATAAACTAGAATCTTGAATCTCTGAGGTCTGATTGAAATGTTGTCGATTTTCATTACCTCATCAACGATTTTTCTTATAAGTATAATTATTCTATCGATGATGTAAACGACATCTTCAAGTCTTAGTGCATGCGCAATTCCTTTTATCTCGTTGAGCTTTCCTATATAATGTTCAACGTTCTGCAAAACATAATCTGGCCGAGTCTTCAAATCGTTAAACAACATTTCGAGCACTTTAATGATTTCTCCATATCTATGAATTTCTGCAGATATTTCTCTATAAACCTCGACAGCTCGACATATCGATGGCGTGTTTATTATAGCGAAAAATCTTAAGATATCCAACCTGTTAGAAACGAATGAATTGAATTCATGCAATTTTCCAATCATTCTAGCTGCAAATTCTTCAGCTTCAATTTGAAATCGATTTCTATACCCAACTCTATCAAACTCTTCCCAATATCTCCTCTCATAGTCAGGTATAGTTACATCCTGATGGAAGTGCTTCAGTTCGTGAAGCAATGACCTTAAATCGGATTCCATTAGAAGGTATATTCTTTTATGTGAACTATCGTAAAAAGCCTCGACATGCGGTTGATGATACAATGGGTCGAAATAGATGTCAGGATATCTATCAATTTTAAATATCTTCTGACATATCTCAATGACAAGTGATTGCAATGCAGGCTTAGCTCTTTCAAATTCTCGCATCAAAATTTCCTTAAACTTGTTCAATGTTTCTATTACAATTCTTTTCTTCTCTTCAAAAACGCTCTTACACTTATCAAGTATATATTCAATTGCCTTGACAATATAACTTTCCTCGAAAAGAATTCTATCTCTTTCAACAGTAAACCTGACCATACAAAATTACAAATGTTTAACAATTCTATCGATTATTCGCCTCCTAAACGGATAGCAGTTCGATGGCACTTTTATACGAATTTGCTTATCATCGAGATAAGCAATCATCAGCATGTATTTCTTCGATACATATATCTCGACGAGAATTATTCCGTAACGATGTAAGGAATAGAATTCACGCTCAATCATTTCAACACTTCCAGCCATGCGAGAATTTTTGCAAGTTGCTTCTCCGTTAGCTCGAATTTTGGCTTGATGAAAACACCTGCTTCAGGAAGGTAGATTGCTCTGACATAGGGATTTCCAAGCACGAGAATGTTTGTTGATTTAAAATAATATTTTAATAAAACATCAAAAAGCTCATCTTCATCTCGGACGAAAATATCCCTCATGGAAAAATCACCAGATACTTCCTACCGTTTATCTTCTTGACATCATAAATTATTGGCTGGATTTCGATTTCCTCGTCATTATATTCATCAATCACTCTTATGAAATTGTTACTCTTCCTACCCTGCTTCAATTTCAGAAGCCATGCCTTCGTGAATGTCGGTATAAGAAGCAGGTATGTCTCTTTAATATAAAACTTGAATCTTCCAAAAATCAAAGTAGACTTGTAGAGCTTATATTTTTCGAGCTGGTCTTCCTTAAGGGCAATTGTAAATTTGTTCGTATTGATTAAATAAGTGTAAGGAAGCCTTGTTATACGAGAGACTTCAAATCCGAGCATCATAAGAGACCAACCTCCTTAAGTTTCTTATACAACGTAAACATACTTCTCGGTCTATCATCTTCATGAAAATCGATATAAACGGGTATATCCGCTATTACTCTACCAGCATGTTTCAATTGCTTGTAAACAACAAAGCTCGGATGTCTGTCGGGTTGATGAAACGGACAATGATACGTTATGTAGTAACCATGGTCCTTATGCTTATAATCCTCGAGAGCTTCAAGACAAATCTTAGCAATTTCAAAATATTTCTCTTTTAATTTGTCACTCATCACTCGTTTCTCAACGACCTGCTCGCTATAATTATCGTTATACTTATTCAACTCTATAAGTAAATCCGTATTTGCTAACGGATTGAAGAATTTAAGCTCAAATTCCTGAACATCGTCCTCCCAACCATATCCTTCATCAAGATACTTTATATACTTCCTTTTGTTCCATGAGCAAATCTCGAGGATTAGATGTTCCCTTTGAAGTAAGACGGTTTTGTCAACATCAAGGTTATATTTCTTCAATTCATCATATAACCACTTCCTAAGCAATACAAATACAGTCTTAATCGTGGTTGCGATTTTATACATATTTTCAGCAAGCAATTCTGCTTCAAAATATAAATTTGGATTGTAAATTATGTGATAGTGCCAGCCTCGGTTACCAGAGAAGAATTTGTTATATGTTATGTCATATACATCCAAAATGTCTTCAATGATTTTACATTGCTTCTTATCATTTACATCCAAATCTATCACCGCCTCAAAAGGCAGGACGTTTCTGTATAAAAACGGAAATTTCTTATACTTAGCATAATCGATATCTCTCTTCCAAATTACTTCACCGTTAAGCAACTCGTTTCGTATTGCATACTTAGGATAATGCAAAAATTGGGAAGTTATTTTATCTCTAAGTTCCCAAGGCTTCATAAAAATTCCTCCGGTATTGAAATAAATCTTTGTTTAAATTCTTCATCCTGAAGGCAATACTTTCTAACTCCCCAATCAAACGCTTTATCGAAAATGAATGTAATCGTTTCTTTGTATGGATTTCTCTTATGCCTTCCTGTAAGTTGAATTAACCTTCTCGCGGCTTCTTTAATATTTTCCTCCATTAGCTTCCCTTCTCCGACCTCTCTAACTAAAAATTCTTGGTCAATTGATGCAAGATTAGGAAATGGTATCTTAACAACGAATAATAACCTAACATCTAATTCGTTTGGATTTAAATCGGTTCCCAATTCATCACCCCATACAAGTGTCATGTATTTCAACTTTTTATTTTCTTTAAATTCATCAATCGATTTTCTCAAATCGCTATCTTCACTCCTAACAATCCCTTCATAACCAAGTTTTCGTCTAATTACTTTCTCGAATATCTTTGAATATTTGAAGTTATATGTATAAACAAGGAATCTCTCTTCATGAAATCCAAGCCTGTCAATAAACTCGACCACCTTTTCCATTTCTTTCTCAACCTCTTTACTTTCCATCGCGTGTTTAATATTTATCAAGGGTATATATACGATTGGATTCTTTTTAGGATTATAGCTCAAGCATCGATTTTTTGGATTTATAGGAACGACAATAAAACCTTTTAAATCATCTTCCGGTGTCGCTGAAACTAAAAATATTTTTTTGAAATTAAGTGTATCTTGGATTAACCATATGAATTGCTCTCTACCAATTGTAAACATATCAAAGATTGTGCTTTGAATGTAATCAATCTTTCTTGCATATACAATATCATCAGCAAGAAATTCCTTAACATCTTTAGCTATGATTCTCGCCGTTATGAAATCTATATTTTCTTCTCTCGTAGTCTCAGCTTCAAAATCAAAGTTTTTGTAAACCCACTCCTTTATTTTATAACACATATCCAATAATTCGTTCAATAAGAGCTGTTTCAATGTTCCAACATTTCTATGCTTCGACAAAACATATTTCGGCAAAACCGACACATCCTTTGTTTTTGTATATCTTTCCCAAGCATACATCAATTCCTTCTTAAGGTTTTCAACCACGGGCTCTCTCTTCAATGTCTCTATTTCCTTTAATGTTTCAGCCAAAACACTACTTGGTATATTCACCTTCAAAATCTTATCTCTGACACTCTTATCTATTCTACGTGAGAATATCCTGTAAATTGTAAGCAATTCTTTCAAATTATCTATTTCTAAAACGAGTTCCTCTAATTGTTTTCTAACATCTTCCAATCTCTTTGCGTTTGCTATCGCTTGCAATCGAGAAAGAAATTTCTTCTCTCTATTAACATCATACGATATTTTGAAATGAATGCCTGATGTAATGCTTGCTTTAACAGCAGGATACTCATCAATAATAACTATATCAGCGTTTGATACAAGACTGAAATTAGCGAAATTTGTAACAACCATGTTCAAATTCTTCGCCCTTTGTATTGCAAGATAATATGGACAATCGCGACAATATCTTGATACATAACCTGTTAACTCGTCCTTACAAGATTCTTCAATCCTTTTCTTCATAAATTCCACAACCTCGTTATTCACTCTGATGTATTTTAGGATGACAGGACATGATAGACAAGTGTCATCTTTGATTCCAAGAATTCCTAACCTACTTAACTCGTTCCCAAATTTTTCCTTCGCTTCTAAAATTCTCGGACATTTATATTCTCTCTTACCATATAATGGATAGAAGCCATATCTCTCCCATTGTCTTTGATGTTGCTTTATAGGTGTAATTACGACAGTTTTATAATTTTTATCGCTGAGCATTCTTGCAATTATACTAAGTGCATACGTCTTTCCCGAACCAGTTGTTGGTGCAACTACAAATCTATCATACTTATCAATGTTTGAAAGAATGTCAAGAATTGTATATAATTGCTCTGACCATAAGTTTTCATGCTCAATAGCATATTTTTGAATTTCAGGTGGTGGTGGGATTTCCTGAACAGTTGCTGGAGCCTTTTCAGCTTCTTTAACAATTTGATGTATTACTCCATTACAACTTGCATAACAATCCAAATTCTTCGGCTCGGTATTACTTGCTTTTTCATATAATTGCTTGTTTCTTTTCAATAGAAACTTCGAGACCTTGTCAGAGTATTTACATTTCTTAATTAGAAATGACAACTCGGATAAATCAAGACCTCGATTCTTTATGAAGGAAAGATATAAACAGGTCATAATGAAACACCAAATAGATTAGAGATGAGCTTTTTATCAAAATATTTATACTTGAGGGATTTAAGTAAATCCTTAAGTGTGATGTTATACTTTTTCAAAATATCATACGAGTGTGATATTGCAAGAAAAAACAGCTTCTCAGGTGTATAATCAAGTTCATCTAATGTCTTGTCAATAGCTTCATAACTCTTCTTCGCTTCATCAATAAAGCCTTTTATCACATTTATCAATCGATTAACCTCATGCTTACATGCCATTTCAGCTCGCTTAAGCTTTTCAACAATTTCCTCGTCCTCACCTTCTTCAATTTCAATGTTCGTAATCTCAAGAATTTTATTAAGACCATGAGTGAATGCAAACGTATGTAAGATATGTATAGGTATAAAATCGATAGCCTTTTGAAGTCTGAACTTCATCATAGCAATCGAATCGAGTAGTTTTCTCGTCTTCTCAACAAAAATTAATGTCGTTTTAAATTTCATTCTCTTAACCCACTTCTCAGGCTCAAACCTGTCAACAATGTATTCGATAATTTCATCGACAAGATTTTGATGTTCATACAATTCATACCTTATCGCATTTATTATACTAAAATAGTATGATGAAAAATCGGCATCCTGTATCAAACTCAATATATCTTCATCGTATGAATATCTCGGTTTGTAATACGGTCTGAATGTATCAGCACCGATTATGTAAATGTAGGACCTGATGTTGAGGATGCTTTCCCTATCGACATCGTAACGAAAATCTTGTCTGATTGATTTAACAATTTTTCGTCTAATTCTATCTTCAATCAGCAATTCATTTAGGAAATTCTTAAGCCATGGCTCAGTTCTCACTCCCATTGTAACTGTTAGCTTTGCTTCCTTTTTCTTTTTTTCCTTTTCAGTCATAAGTTTCACCCAACACAACTTCAATTATAATTTTGTTGTCTGTTTCCGAATACTTCACTTCTTTTATTTCCCTGTCTTTTAATAATTCTTTTGGGATTAAAACGTATTTACTCTTTGATTTTTTTGTTCCTGAGGTGATGACGCCACGCAACCTCATATTATTATAAAAAATTTTAAAAAAATTTAAAATTTATCGTGGTGTCAGAATGAAATAACCGCATTTTGGGCTTCTTTTCAAAATTTATCGTGGTGTCAGAATTTCGTGCAAAGTTCCGGGATTTTTTGTTGTCCCAATGTATACAAAATTACCCAGAGGAAATTTTGAATTTCCCATACCACAAGGTTAGGAGAATTCATTAAACTATTAAACTATTAAACTAACCATGTTTAATAGTTTAATAGTTTAATGAAACTAACACGCCACTTCGTCTGGGCAATTCAAAATTTCCTCCCGGTAATCACGACTTTCCTCCCGGTAATATATTATTTTTTATTATTTATTAATAATAGCAAATCGCCATTTTCTACCCAAATCTTGCCTAAAACTCAAAAATAGCCAAATGTCATCAATTTTGACAGTCCACGATTTTGATATTTTCAAGAAAAAAAGGAAAATTTAGGGTAATCCCATCTTCTCAAACTGCTCGACACTCGAACGCACGTCATGCGCAATTCTCAATATTTATAATTAATTGAGAATCATGCGTTCGCTAACCAGCACGTGCAGCAGCACGTCAATAAAGCAGCATGACATTTTGCTAATGTTAATTAGCAATTGTTAAAATAGGTGGTTGCATGGCAATCGTCCTTGCAATCCCATCGACTTACATTTTCAATAAAATAAGGTATGAATGTAAATACATCAGGAAGGACGACATGATAATCTTGAAGAAGACAAACATTCTTGATGAATGTGGATGCGGTGCTAGACATTGGTATTTTATCAAACTTCCGAAGCCAATAACTGGTGGAATTAAGCTTTTCAGGAAGGAAGAAATAGTTGACGTTGGAAGAAGGAAGATAAAGAAGCTGATGGAAAGGAAAGAAAAATACTTCTACATACTAAGATACGTCAATATTGAAGAAAATGGTAGTGAAGGATTGAAAGATACAATATTCAAGGGATGGCTTGTTTTCGAGGAATTGGAAGACAGATATAAAATAACTAAGAAGGAGCCAACGCACTGGTGTTTAATCTTCACGAATAGAGTAAATTCAAGAGAGCATAGTGCTAGTGTTGAGCTGTTGAATGAAAATGATGCTATTTATAAAGAATATTACTTTACAGCTTGTGCAATCGAATCGGTTGCAAGTGTGATTGCAATCCTTCCGTTAGACAAGCCTGCAATTGTTAAATACGTTTATGATGCCCCATATCGTGGAGGCGAGCCAATTTACAAGAAGGTGAAAATAACGCCAAACCTCAATGCAGAATGGGACAACTTGTTAAAGGATGTTCATTATTACAACATTGAGGATTATGAAGAAATCGTTGAGGGAGAAATTATATGAGAAGGCAACCAAAAGTCCCGTTCATGATTTACATTCATCCGAAATTGTATAATGCAATCAGGTCAAGTGCAAAATCTATAGGAATGTCGATGAGCAGCCTTGCAAACATTCTTCTTTACAAGGCGATGAGAGATTTGAAGATAATTTCTGAAACGAGAGAGCTTGAAAGGAAGCTTAAAGAGATTAAGAGCATAATTTATGAGGTAAGGAGGAAAGTAAACGAGGAAAGCACTTGAATATCTATCATACATTGCTGCAGGAATGCTTGGGGTTATTCTTGCAAATGTTCTCGGAGTCGAGAAGGCATTGATATTGCTCGGAATACTAATTACGATATGGTTCATTATAAGCATAATATTTTACGATTAGTCTCAGTAGCCCGTGATTCATGAAATCCTCACGGACTACCTCACCTAACAGACCGGTAGCCCCCTCACCGTAGAAGCTCCACCGTATTACTACGGATTCATAGCCCTACGGCTCTCGGGAACCACCGGTTGAATGTTTCATCCCGCTCGCTATCGTCATCGCGGTCATTATATGATAAATAATAAAATTATTTTATGGAAAACAATGTTTTGTTTATAGGTGAAATTAAAAGTAAATTTAGAAAGTATGGAAATACAATGGTAGTTGTAGTTCCAAGCGATATAGCAAGAGTAGTCGGGTGGAAGCCCGGAGATAACATAGTTCTCAAGCTGGTAAGATACAAAGATAAGAATGCTCTTCTGGTGGTGAAAGAATGAGCGAGGAATATATTACGATAAAGGCAAGGGTTATCGATGTTAAGCCAAAGGAATACATAGGATTGATTTATCTTTTCATGAGGAAATATAGAGATGCTGTCGAATATGCAGTAAAATTGTTAAGGAAAGGAATAAAAGAAACGGATGTTGAGAAAATTCTTCAAAGAAAATTTCAATTGGGTTCATGGTATAGTCATTCAGCGGTTAAGGATGCAAAGAAATTTGCTGAGCAAGAAAACTTTAAGAAATTATACAAACCATGTTTGTATTCCGTTGGTGCCAAGAGAGAAAAAGGAAATCCAAACATTCGTATCATTAATCAGGATGAAGCAATTGTAAAAATTCCGATGCAATTGGAAAGAAAAAGACAAAAGCATAGAGAAGTGAGATTGAAGATAAGATATGATAAGAGGTATAAAGAATTGTTCGGCACATTAACAAATCCAGACTTTCCATATTCCGTTAGAATTGTTTTAGAGGATGAGAAGAAGATTGGACTTGGCTTGAGAATATCAATCCCGATTGAAATTTATAAGAAATACGTTAAACCTAAAGAAATTGTTAGAGAAGATGCGAGAAACATAGCTGGCTTTGATATAAACGTTGATAGGATTAACATGGTTATTATATCTCCATCTGGAAGATTACT
>JALUTC010000153.1 GCA_027058345.1 archaeon
CATGACTTACCAATGGGTATAAGACATATAAGAGTAATGCAAGTTGGTCCAAAGAAAGTTGGAAAGAGAATTAAGACTATTTATTATCCAATGGCATGCTTCCATTGTGGAAGAGCACCATGTGTTGAAGCATGTCCTACAGGTGCAATGAGAAAGAGAACAGATAATGGAATAGTATATGTTGATAAGGATGCATGTATAGGTTGCAAGCAATGCATGCAAGCATGCCCATTCGGTGCAGTACAATATGATTCAAGGTTTGGAAAGGTTACAAAGTGCAATTATTGTATGCATAGAATAGATAAAGGATTAATGCCAGCATGTGTAGTCAAATGTCCTGGTGTTGCAATGATATTTGGAAATCCAGAAGATGTTACAACATACATTAGAGATAAGAGAGCAAGACAGGTAGCAACTGAATACTTCGGAGGAAGGGATTTCGATTTGCTTTCAGGACCTGCATATGTATGGCCAGAGAAGCAATTATTATTACCAAGAATTGAATTAAGACCTGGTGCATTAATGGAGAGACCTGGACCTGCTAAACCTGTTTATAAGAAGAAGGAATAAATCCTTTCTTTTTTTTATTTTTATTATGCCTGCAAAAAAGGAAAAAAAAGAATTTAAATTTATACCTGAAGATATTAAAAAGGTAATAATTAAACCTTCAAATGAATGGAAGTATGCAACAACAATTTTAAGAGAAATACAAGCCTTGAGAATTGGTGCATCGTATTTTGATGCATTTTTTGATAAGACAGTGGCAAATACTGAGGAGTTTGAAAAATTCATAAAGGAAGTAACAAAAAGCATATTAACATCACCAGCATATGTTTTTCCTGAAAAGAATTCTTTACTAAAAGGAATAAAAAGAGAAGATTATTTAAAACCTTAAAGGAGGTTTTCATTTGAGAAGGCCAGATAAGATACTAATGGTAATAAACCTTGAGAATTGTTTTGGATGTTTTGCATGTGAAACTGCTTGTAAGCTTGAAAAAAGCCTACCTGATAATGTAAGATTGATGAGAGTAATGCAATTTGGCCCTTATAGTTTTAAGGTAAAGGAAAAGGTAAAGGTAAAGGAGAATGGTAAAATAGTAGAAAAAGAAGTTGAAAGGAAAAAGGTTTTAAGCCTATACATTCCTAGACCATGTTTCCATTGCGAAATGGCACCATGTATAGAATCGTGTCCTTATGGTGCAATAAAGAGGGATACAAATCTTGGAATTGTTTATATAGATGAAGAGTTATGTATAGGGTGCAAACAATGCTTAACCTCATGTCCATATGGAACAATACAGTTCGATAGTGAAAGGAAGAAGGCAATAAAATGTGATTTTTGTTACGGTAGAATAAAAGCGGTGAAGGAATATAGTGAGGAAGATATAAAAAGGATATATAAGCATATGATAGAAAAGGGCGGTATATTAAGGAAGGTATTACATGAAAAATCTGGAGATTTAGCATTTGAAGTTGTTAAGGCAAAGGATTCAAAACACGGTACTTATAAAGTTAAGACCGAAGAATTAAAGGAATTGAAAATAGAAGGATTATGGCCAGCATGTGCAACGAAGTGTCCAGCAAATGCAATTAAGGTAGGAAGGTATGAAGATTTAAAAGAATACTTGGAGAAATATAAGGGAAGAATAAAGAGAGAGTGGTCTATTATATATATCTTTCCGCACAAAATTTAATTTAAATCTTCTATTTCATTTTATTTTTTATTTTATGTTGAAAGAAGAGATAAAGAAGGAAATTTTTGAAAATATATTGAATAACGAGTTTGTAAAATGGTACAGGGATCCGGATGATATAAAGAAGTGGGAGAAGAATTATTCCAGATATCCATACATTCTTTGGTTAAGGATAATGCTTATAAGAGATAAAAAGGATTGGAGAAGGTTCATGCAGGGATATTTACCAAATCTTAATCATAAGGAGTTCACAATTAATAATGAGAAAGAGTTTGTAGAAATAGAAGAGAAGAGAAGGACCATATACTATTATCTTGCAAGATGTATAACTGAGCCTAGTGAAAATTTGTGTAAGGAGATATATGACAATACATTTATAAAAAAGTTGAACGAGTGTATATACTTTGAGGATTCAAGGCTTAAGGATTTCTATGATATATATCATAGTTTTCACGAGAAAATATTAAAAGAGTATGATTTTAGAAGATTTGTCAATTCAATGAAGGGAGAACATTATTTAATATTCTACGATTCATTCTTTCCATTCATTGCACCATACGAATCCATTTACAGGAGTGAGAAGCAAATAATGGGCGATTATACAATGCAAGTAAAATATTTATACAATGCTGCTGGATTTAAGTTGCATAAAAGATATATTTACGATCATGAACCATGCTTCGATCCATATGATGATTTAAAAATAGAGCTTGAATTCATGTATAGGTTGATAGAAAAGGAACTTGAATATATAAGTAAGGGAATGATTGATAAAGCAAGATATTGCATGGAAATACAGAAGGAATTTCTTTCAAAACATTTAATAGCTTGGATTCCATTGATATGTAAGGATTTAACGAATTATGAATTCAAGGCAAATCTTGGAAGGAAGTATTTCGAGGATAAATATGAATATTATTTGAAGAATGTAACCGAGGCAGATTTTTACAGAAGCATTGGGCATTTACTAAACGTATTTATAGAGCACGATATTGTACAAATATATCATAATATTGATATGTTTGAACAACTGGATAAAGAAAGGTTGGCAAACAATGTTAAGTATAAACAGCTTCAAACTACAGGAGAATTCTTTTCATTAATTGAGAGAGAATGAATATCTTAATAATTTTTAAGAGAAGGGATGACATTATAAGTTACTTAAAGGAATTGGTAAGGAAATTAAAGGATAAAAATTTCAATATCTATTTAGATAGAGAATATGAATTTTTGCCTCGAGAACTTTACGATGTAACATCTACGAAAGATTATAAAGGATTGGTTCTAGTTCTTGGTGGAGATGGTACAATATTAAAGGCTGCAAAGCTTGTAGGTAATGATGCATTAA
>JALUTC010000154.1 GCA_027058345.1 archaeon
AGGAAGAAAAAGTTGAAGAGAAAAAGGAAGAAAAGCCTGAGGAGAAGGTTCAACAGATACAATTTGTACAACCACAATTAGCTCAAGCACCAGGATTAATTGTTCCAAACTTTACAATTATTCTTAAGAATGCAAAAATATATGCTGAAAAGATTATAATTAAGAAGAAATGATTCTGGCAGTGTCAGGAAAGGGAGGAGTTGGAAAAACTCTTGTTTCCTCTTTAATTATAAAATATCTTTTGGAAAATACTAATTATAAAATTCTTGCAATAGATGCTGATCCAGATTCAAACCTACCTGAATCTTTAGGTCTTGAATATGAAAAAACGATAGGTGATATAAGAGAGGAAATTACAGAGGATAAAGTTCCTGCAGGGATGACACTTCAGGAATATTTTGAATATAAATTAATGTCTGTATTGGTAGAAACGGATAGACTAGATTTATTGGTAATGGGTAGAAGTGAAGGTCCTGGATGTTATTGTGCAATAAATCATATATTAAGACAGGCGATTGATACGTTGGCAAAGAATTACGATTATGTAATTATCGATTGTGAAGCAGGATTGGAACATTTATCAAGAAGAACAACACAGGATGTTGATGTAATGCTAATAGTTTCGGATTTATCAAAGAAAGGAATCAACACCGCAAGAAGAATAAGAGAATTAGCTAACGAACTTCATATAAGCTTTAAAGAAATATATTTAATAATAAATATGTATAATAATGAGAAAATAGATTTCGAAGAAGTAAATGGTATAAAAGTTATTGGGAAAATACCTTATGATCCACTTGTTAAGGAATATGATATAAAAGGAATTCCTTTGATAAAAATTCCCAAAGACTCTCCTTCATATGTTGCGATTAAAGAAATATGTAAAAAAATATTTAAATAAAGGCCTTAACTTCTACTCTCTTAAATATTCTAGAAAGAATTCTTTCCAGAGAATCCAAATCAAATGGCTTTTCTAATACGAAATCAAACTTTAAACCATTAGAATTTATTGTTGATGTTGCAATTGTTATACATCCTCTCCCCTTTGCAATCTTTAAAATTTCTTCAAGAAATTTTTTAGGATAATATGTTTCCGTAATTACTACGTCAAAATTTTCACGATTTAATATTTTCAACGCATCTCTTATATCAGAGGAAACCCTTGTATCAATTCCTTTCCTCGATAAGATGTCTCTCATCGTTTCTAAATAATCTTCATCCAAATCAACAACCAGTGCCTTCATATAAAATTACATATCTAACTAGGTAAAAGTTTGTATATAAATATGTAGATAAATTTTTTATATATTATTTATTTTTATGTAATCTATCTAAGTAGCTAAATATGCAGCCACAATACTTCTGTCTATACATATTATACCTTTTACTCAATTCAACACTTTTCTTAAATCCATCATTTTTCTTAAAGTCAATTTCCAAAAACCTAATATTATATTTTTCGGATATTTTCCTTCCTATTTCAAATATCTTTTTAGAGTTCTTCCATGGACTAATCGTAAGTGTTGTTGTGAATGCATCGAAACCTTTCATCCTAGCATATTTTGCAGTTTCTTCGAGTCTCATTTTTATACAAAGTTCGCACCTTTTACCTCCTTCCCTTTCTTTCTCATAACCTTTAATATACTTGAACCAATTCTCCACATCATATTTCCATTCGATAACATCTATTTCAAAATATTTTCTAATCTTTTCTAGCTCTGCTTTTCTTCTTTCGTATTCTTTAGGTGGGTGTATGTTTGGATTATAAAAGAATCCAACAACTTCATATCCTAAATTCTTTAAGAGATTTATACAATGTGTAGCACAAGGTGCACAACAAATATGTAGTAATATCTTCATAAAAAAATATGGCTAAGGTTAAGTGTCCATGTAATTGCTTTGGTTACAAAGCTCCGGCAGTTGCTGTTGATGCCATAGTATTAAAAAATAAATCCATATTATTGATTAGAAGGAGGAAGGAGCCATATAAAGGATTCTATGCATTACCAGGAGGATTTATTGAGTGTGGAGAAAGCTGTGAAGAAGCTATTAAGAGAGAGGTTTATGAAGAAGTAGGAATTAATATTAAAATTTTAGATTTACTTGGTGTTTATTCAAATCCAGAAAGAGATCCGAGAGGGCATGTAATTTCTATTTGTTATGTCACAATGTATGAAAGCGGAGAATTAAAGGAATCTGAAGAGGCTGAAAATATAAAATTCTTTAATATTGAAGAAGCCCTTAATCAGAAACTTGCATTTGATCATAAAAAAATACTCGAAGATTTTGTTAGAAAATATGTCGGAATTTTAATTTAATTATGAAATTTAAAATATTGATAGCAGACCCTATTGAAGAAATTTGTGTAAATAGGTTAAAGAAATTTGCTGAAGTAAAATTTCTAGAAGATAAGTCAAAACTTTTAGAAGAGATTAAAGATGTCGATGCAATAATAGTTAGAAGTGCGACGAAGATTACAAAGGAAGTAATTTCAAGAGCAGAAAGATTAAAGGTAATAGCAAGAGCAGGGGTTGGTGTGGATAATATAGATTTGAACGAAGCCACAAAGAGAGGAATCGTTGTTATAAATGCACCGGATGCCTCTTCAGTATCTGTTGCAGAACATACAATAGGATTAATGCTTGCCCTTGCAAGAAATCTTATATATGCGAACAATAGTTTAAAGAATAAAAAATGGGAGAAAAAGAAACTTAAGGGTATAGAATTAAGAGGAAAAACTTTAGGAATAATAGGTTTAGGAAGAATAGGTTCACAAGTTGCAAAAAGGGCAAAGGCTTTTGAGATGAGAGTCATAGCATATGACCCATATGTTACGAAGGAATATGCTAATAAACTAGGAGTTGAACTTGTAGATTTTGAAACATTATTAAAGGAATCGGATTTTATAACAATTCACGTCCCATTAACGGAGAAGACTAAAAACATGATAACAAAGAAGGAAATAGAAAAGATGAAAGATGGCGTATTTATAATAAATTGTGCAAGAGGTGGAATTATAAATGAGA
>JALUTC010000155.1 GCA_027058345.1 archaeon
TCTAACCTTTGCCATGACAGGTATTGAAACCGCATCCATTATTTCCTGTATTTTTTCAACACTTGCCATCCTTGCAACACCACCACTCGCTCTTATATCTGCGGGAACCTTTTGCAAAGCCATTACAGCAACGGCACCTGCTTCTTCTGCAATTCTTGCCTGTTCTGCATTTGTCACATCCATTATAACTCCACCCTTAAGCATTTGAGCCAAACCTCTCTTCAACTTAACAGTTCCTATTAATTTCATCAATATCCCTCCGTTATATTCATAGCTTTTTTGTAAAAGTTAACGGGAAGAATCAATTTAATTTAAAATATATTATAAAAAATATATTAAAAGTGTTTAAGGAATAAAGAATATAGTTAATAAATTTTAAAAAACTTTATGAACGATGTAAAGCTCATAACAAGATATTTGTTAAAGCATATTGAAAGAATAATAGATGAAATAGATACATTTGAGGCAGATGTATTTATAAACGAGATAGCTAAAAGTAAGAGGATATTTACATATGGTGCCGGTAGGTCTGGTTTGGTTGCTAAAGCATTTGCTATGAGATTAATGCACCTTGGGAAAACTGTATATATTATTGGAGATATTATTACACCTGCAATAACGAAGGATGATTGTATCGTTTTGATTTCTGGTTCTGGGGAGACGTTATCGGTTATAAATACTGCAAAGGTTGCAAAACAAATAGGTAGTAAGATATTGAGCATAACTTCTTATAGAAATTCAACCCTCGCAAAGCTTTCCGATCATGTTGTGATAATAAAAGGTAGAACAAAGTTGGATGGTGAGACGGATTATTTCATAAGACAAATTGTTGGTGAATATAAATCTCTCGCACCATTAGGAACGTTGTTTGAATTAGCAACGATGATATTTCTCGATGCAGTTATTGCTAGGCTTATGGATATATTGAAGGTGACTGAAGAGGACATGAAATCTAGACATGCAACAATAGAATAACTGAAAGTTTTTGAGAAAGGCTTTATCCATAAATCATATTACTAAACGAACCAAGAGAACATGGGTTTTTATTCATATGTGTTTTAATCTTGATTATTCTTACTAATAAAGAAGAGTTTCATATTTAATCCTTCTTGTACTAATATCTTCCATGCTAATTTTGCTTCTATCGTATGACATTTTGAACTCAATTAAAAATCATCTTGTAAAGAATTCTCAACGTATCTAATGTTGCTATCTGTTATTCCATTAAAATTATACGACATTTCTTTGTGAAATTTCTAATATTGATGTATTCGTTTTGACTTCTAGTGACTTTAGTTGGATTAATTTTAAGAAGTTAATTAATAAGAATTAAAATAGTGCCCCGGTAGCTCAGCCTGGTAGAGCGGCGCTCTGGTAAAGCGTAGGTCCCGGGTTCAAATCCCGGCCGGGGCTGATTTCGTTTCTTAAAATTACGCATCGTTTTATCATTACATCTTTTTATTGTTATATATTGAACAATGAAAATTTCGGTGATTATATGAGAGTGGCAATACTTGTAATTGATATGCTTAATGATTTTATAAAAGGAAGATTGAAATGTGATAGAGCACAAAGAATTGTACCAAATGTGAGGAAGGTTATAGATGAAGCAAGGAAGAAAAATATTCCAATAATTTATGTAAAGGATTCTCACATAAAAGGTGTTGATTACGAGCTTAAAATTTGGGGAGAACATGCATTAAAAGGAGATGAAGGTTCAGAGATAATCGATGAATTAAAACCAAGAGAGGGGGATTATATAATTGAAAAGAGAAGATATAGTGCATTCTTTCAAACAGACCTAGATTTATTGCTTAGAGAATTAAACGTTGATACCGTTGTACTAACTGGAGTTACGACGGATATTTGTGTAAAACATACAGCTGCAGATGCATTTTTCAGAGGATATAATATAATTGTTCTCGAAGATTGTGTCGAAGCATTTGATGAAGAATCACATAAATTTGCATTGAACTACATGCAAAAAATATATAAAGCAAGGATTATAAAGTCTGATGAATTCTTGAAAAATCTATGAAAATCTTTTCACTGATTTCTATAATATTTGTACTTCTAATGACAATTCCACCTTTCATACTAAAAAGTTCCATAAATTATATATATTGGATAGTAATTACATTTCTATATATATTAATATCTACAATTTATCTAAAGAGGAAGTATAAATGAAGCCAATAATATTTATCATTTTAATATATATTTTGATTGTTTTTGTATTATCCTTGGTATCGATGAAATATTTGAGAAAAACATCGGAAAGCTTTTTCATAGCAGGTAGGGAGATAAGAGGAATAACTGCATCGTTAACATATGCTGCTACGACATATTCTGCATTCATGATGGTTGGTTTGGTTGGATTTTCATACCTAACAGGTTCCGGAGCTTTAGGATTCGAGTTCGTTTACTTGATTGGAACAATTTTCTTACTAACACTTCTTGGAAAGAAAATATGGGAGATATCTAGGAATAAGGGATATATTACGCCTTCTGAATTTATTGGAAGAGAGTTTGAAAGTAAATTCCTATCAATATTTATAACATTGATTTGCATAATATCACTTGTCCCTTATATTTCGATACAGTTTATTGGTACTGGATTATTATTGGAGAGAGTATTCAATATAAGTTTCGAATATGGTATTTTAATAGCTGCTATAATAATACTTATAACAACGCTAACTTCTGGTATGAGAAGTATTGTGTGGACAGATTCTTTGCTCGGAATATTAATGGTTTCGTCATCAATACTTCTATTAATCTGGTTCGTAAAAAATTTTGAAATTGAAAATATATTAAATGGGATATATAAAGCTGAAGAATACATAAGATTTCCAAATGAATTTTGGACATGGGATAAATTTTTATCATTTATAACTCCATGGTTTTTCTTTGCAATAACAAATCCACAAGTATTTCAGAGAATATTTATACCTAAGGATGTTATATCGTTGAGAAACATGATCGTTTACTTTTCGATATATGGTTTCATATATACAATATTGGTAACATTTTTTGGGATATCTTTGAGAGGATTATCTGAAATAGGACTTTTCGAAAAGATATCAGATCGTGACTTAGTAATGCCAACGTTATTATCTATTGCACCTGAATGGATTTCAATACTCGTTGTTTTAGGAATTATTTCTGCAGCTGCGACAACTGCAAATTCAATATTGTTAACGTTGAGCTCGATGCTTGTTAGAGATATAATATTGAACATTAAAAGGATAGATGAAGAATCGCAAATAATACTAGGAAGATTATTCCTATTCCTATTTCTACCAATAATTATAACATTCTCATTTCTAAGACCAGGATTTATCGTAGAATTAGCAGTCCTATCCTCAACATTACTATTACCTCTCGTACCTTTAGTTTTTGGAATTGTATTTGATAAGAAATCAAAAATTTCAGCAATATCCTCTATAACCATAGGTTATTTGCTAGCAATACTTCTAACACTTATAATAAAATACAAACTAGCTTCAATGATAGTATTAATTGTTTCTTTAATGATATATTTGATTTTGTATAAAATTAAATGATCACTCGACAATTCTTCCTATTTTTTCCATTAACTCCTTGTACCATTTAGGAACGGATATTTTCTCAATCCTTCTCCCATAGGTATAAGGTTTTATATCTAGTATAGGAGTTTTATCGAATAGGTCTAAGTTTTCTACGTAAATGTATCTATCTCTAATTTCCTTGACCTTTACGATTGATAATCCTATGGGATTAGGTCTATGTGGAGAATCTGTACAGAATAATCCAACTTCTGGTAATTCGTCATAACTTAAACCATATCTCATTAATCCTTTAGGTCTTACAATTAGACTATATTCTTTAGATTTGTGCAGATAAGCTATTACTATTATGTGTGAAAACCCTTCCAATCCTCTTATCCCTTTTTTATATTTCTCAAATATTTCTATAATACCATCTACTCCATCTATAGATTTTTTAACATATTCGTCGCTGTAATTGACATGTACAATTCCTATTGGTTCAAAGCATATCTTCATATATTTTATATGTACTTGGGCTTCGATATAGGAGGGACAAATATAAAGTATGGAATATTTGAGAACGATAATTTGAAAGAATTCAACATTGTTAAAACGGTTGATGGTAGAATAATTGAAACGTTAAGATTTATCATCAAAAGATATAAGAATATAGAAGGCATCGGTATTGCATCCGCTGGATTGGTTAACTTTAACAACGAGATTATATTTTCACCGAATATAAAAGAGTTGAGAAATGTAAATTTCAAGGAATCCTTAAAAGATTTATGCCAAAATGTTAAGGCGATAAATGATGTGAATGCAATGGCTCTTTGCGAAATAAAATATGGATATGGTAGGAAATATAAGAACTTTATTGTATTAGCACTTGGAACAGGAGTAGGAGGAGCAATCGTTATAAACAGAAGGTTATATCTTGGTAGCAATGGTTTTGCCGGAGAATTTGGTCATACGAAAATCTCATTGAAAGGTTCAAGATGTAAATGTGGAAGAAGGGGCTGTTTGGAAGCATTTATTGGTAGAAATTATATCCTCAAATCGTTTTCTCAAAATTTAGATTTACACGATATATATAAGAATGCGAAGAAAGGGGATAAAGATAGTATAAATATTTTTAAGAAGTATTCGAAATATCTATCCATTGCTTTGGCAAACTTCGTTAATATACTCGATCCAGAGGCTATAATATTATCCGGTGGGGTTGCAAACGACATAATTCTAAGATTTACAAAAAGGTATTTGAAGAGGGAGAAGATTTATAGAGATGTAAATATTCATATAAGCAAGTATAAGAATAAAGCTGGAGTTATTGGTGCAATTTTATATCTTAAGGAGGAAAATCTCATACTATGAAAAGAGGATATATTTTAGTAATAATTTTTATTTTTTTAATAATTATCTTTTACAATTTTCCCTTCCTGATTTATCCGATATATAATTTTGATCCATGCAATAAACCATATGCGTTAAACCTAACAGGAAAAATATTATTTATATCTGATGTTCATCTCAAAGGAAATGAAAATTATACATTTGTTGGAAAATTTCTCAACAAAAACAATGTGACGAATTTGGTGATTGTTGGAGATTTATTTTACAAAAAAGGAATAAATTTAACCGAAAGAGACATATTTAAATCTTTAGGAATAGGATACAATGTAAGAGTGATATTTGTTAGAGGAAACCATGATCCAAAAGAATTTATATCTGAAAGGATTATTTTTGTTGGTGAATGTGCTAAAATTAAAGTAAATAATGAAACAATATATGCAACTCATGGCCAATATTCTTCAAGAATTGGTATCATAGGATTTTTACTAAAAGCTCTGGGAATAGATATGGAGAGAATATGGAAAGAGTTCATGAAAATAAACGACTGGGTAATTTTTGGACATTTTCATATACCTGAGATAAACTACGATGAAAAATATGCTAGATGCGGAGGATTTATAAAAAGAGCTTTCATACATCCAAATTATACTGGAGTTTATTTCGATGGGAAATCGTTCAAATTAGTAAATCTACTACCTAAGTAATTTTTAAATTAATTCCTATTTTCGTTAAAATCTTCCTCAAACCTTTATTTTATCTCTCAGTTAATAACTTATCTTAGAACAATGTAAACTTAAAATGGGCCGGGGCCGGGATTTGAACCCGGCTCGCGGGATCCACAGTCCCGCAGGATGACCACTACCCTACCCCGGCAACCATTAATTTATTTAAAGTTAACTTTTTGAATTTTAATTATAATGATAGACAAAGATACGAGAGTTATTGTTCAGGGAATTACTGGAAGACAGGGAAGATTTCATACAAAATTAATGTTGGAATATGGTACAAGAATAGTTGCGGGAGTAACTCCTGGAAAAGGAGGTGAAGTAATTCACGGAGTTCCCGTTTTTAATACTATTGAGGAAGCGTTAGAAAAGGAGGATGCTGAGGCAAGCATAATATTTGTTCCAGCACAATTCGCATTGGATGCTGCATTGGAAGCAATAGAATATTTGGATTTAATTGTTATAATAACGGAAGGAATTCCAACACATGATACAATGAAAATAAGAGAATATGCTGAGAGAAAGAAGAAGAGGGTAATTGGTCCGAATACTCCAGGGATAATAAATGTTGATAGGAGCAAGCTTGGAATAATGCCATCGAATATATTTAAGAGAGGAAATGTTGGTATTGTAACAAGAAGTGGAACGTTGAGCTATGAAATTGCGCTAACATTGACAGAAAATAATATAGGACAATCTTATTTGATAGGAATTGGTGGAGATTATGTAATATGCACGGATTTTGTTGAAGTGTTAAAATTTTACGAAAACGACCCATACACAGATGCGATTATATTGATAGGAGAAATAGGTGGAAATTTGGAAAACATTGCAGCAAACTATATAAGGAAGATGAAGAAACCTGTCATTGCATATATAGCGGGTAGATTTGCTCCAAAAGAAAAGAGACTAGGTCATGCCGGTGCAATAATTCAAAGAGAGGGAGAGGATGCAGAATCGAAGATAAGAATACTAAGGGAAGCTGGTGCTTATATTGCGGAGACGATAAAAGATATACCAAAAATTCTCAGAGAAATATTATAGGAGATAAAAGGTTACAAAGATAATAAATTATATGAATGATGACTTAATAAAGAAGATGGCAAATCTATTGTTATCGAAGGCTAAAATGTTAGAGATACATTGTCCAACATGTAAAATTCCCTTGTTTGAAAAAGATGGAAAGATATTTTGTCCAAGTTGTAACTATGTATTCAATCAAGAAACAAAGGTTGAAGAGCAAAGGGAAAAGCATGTTGAAAAAGAGGTCGTTGTTTCCTTAGAACCATTAGATGTTTTAACGATGAAAGAAAAGGAATTGTTCGAAAAATTAAAAAGGGAGAAAAATTTAAAGAGGATAATATTGATACTTAAGGCGTTAAAGCTTATTAAGGAACTTAAGGGATGAGTATGTTATTCTCTGAATTGGTAAACTTTTTCGAAAAGATTGAAAGGATAACTGCTAGAAGTACGATCGTCGATTCCTTAGTCTCCTTATTTAGAAAGACTCCTAAAGAAATAATAGATAAGGTTGTTTACTTAATACAAGGAGAAATTTATCCCGATTATTATGGTTTGGAATTAGGTCTTGGCGAGAAATTAACGTTAAGAGCAATATCAAATGCTTATGGTATCGATACATACGAACTTGAAAAGCTGTTGAAGAGTTTCGGAGATATTGGAAAAGTTGCTGAATATGCTGCAAAAAGAAGGAAGCAGATAACATTGTTTAAACAGCCCTTGACCGTTAAACGTGTATATGAAACTTTGGAGAAGATTGCAAGAACAACTGGAGAAAAGAGTCAAGATACAAAGGTTAGATTGTTATCAAGCTTATACGTGGATGCATCTCCAAAAGAGGCAAAGTATTTAACGAGAATTGTTCTCGGAGAACTGAGGTTAGGAGTTGCTGAGATGACAATTCTCGATGCTCTAGCTATAACCTTTGCAAAGTCTATAGGATATAGGGAAGAGATAGAAAGGGCTTACAATCTATGCTCAGATTTGGGAGAGGTAGCAAAGGTTCTTGCAAATGAAGGACTAGAAGGAATAAGAAAATACAAAATAAAGCCTGGTAGACCTATTAGAATGATGCTTGCACAAAGGGTTGAAAATGTTAGAGAAGCTGCTTTAAAATTAGGAAAGGAAATTGCTGCTGAATGGAAATACGACGGAGAAAGATTTCAGGCTCATAAAATGGATTCTAAGGTATTGCTCTTTTCAAGAAGGTTAGAAAATATTACAAATCAATACCCAGATGCTGTCGAGTTAATAAGAAAGAATATAAAAGCTAGAGAAGTAATTGTAGAGGGTGAAATAGTTGCAATAAATCCAGATACTGGAGAATTTCTACCATTTCAAGAGTTAATGCATAGGAGAAGGAAACATGACATAGAGATAGCCGTGAAGAAATATCCAATAAATATTTTCCTATTTGATATATTATACAAGGATGGAGAATCCTTGATAGATAAACCTTATAGAGAAAGGAGGAAGATACTTGAAGAAATAGTTGAAGTAAATGATAAGCTTATGCTCTCAAAACAAATCGTAACAAGCGATTTGGAAGAGATTGAAAAATTCTTTTTAGAAGCAATCGAACATGGCTGCGAGGGGCTTGTTCTAAAGGATTTGGAAGGAAATTATAGAGCTGGTGCTAGAGAATGGTTATGGATAAAGTTAAAGAAGAGTTATCAGTCGAAAATGGTGGAGCCTGTAGACTTGGTTGTTGTGGGAGCATTTTATGGAAAGGGTAAGCGTGCAAAAAGTTACGGTGCATTATTAGTTGCTAGTTATAACAGAGAAAAGGATATTTTTGAAACCGTGTGTAAAGTTGGCTCTGGATTTACAGATGCAGATATTGAAAGATTGCCAGAAATCTTAGATAAATATAAGATTGACAGATGTCATCCGAGAGTATTCTCAAAAATGGAAGCAGATGTATGGTTTGAACCAAAGGTTGTTATAGAAGTTATAGGTGACGAATTAACGCTAAGCCCTGTACATACATGTTGTTATGGAAAAGTTCAGGCTGGAAGCGGTATTGCTATAAGATTCCCGAGATTCTTAAGATATAGGTTTGATAAAGATGCTAGAGATGCAACGACCAGTGAAGAAATATTAGAAATGTATAAGAGGCAATTAAAGAGGATAGAACATTGATATATTAAAAAATGTATTTTTAATTTTTACAAAATTTCGCAAAGTTTAAAAATGAGAAAACGATTTCTTATCAATATATGAAGCTGGTACGATTTATAGATTTAGGATATATAAATTTGCCAATGCTTCATGCAATAGAAGAGGCAATTGCATATAAAGGAATTCCAACCGTAATGCTATGGGTTGCATCTCCAAGAACAGTAAGTATAGGATATTTCCAGAGTGTTTACAAGGAAGTAGATATTGAAAATTGTAAAAAATATAACGTGATGATTTCTAGAAGACCATGTGGTGGAGGAGCTGCATACTTTGATGAGAAGGAATTATACTATTCTGTGATAGCCAGGAATGAGGACGATATTCTTCCGACGAATTATTTGGCAGCGTTTAGGAAGGCGTTGGAAGCGTTGATATATGCGTTGGAGAGATTTGGTTTGAAAGCAAGTTATACTGGAAAGAACGATGTCATAGTTAATGGTAAGAAAATATCTGGAAATAGTCAAACGAATAAACATGGTTGCAAAATAGTCCATGGAACATTTTTAATCGATTTTGATTACGAGATTGCATCTAAGGTTTTGAAGATACCCGTTCAGAAGGTATCGGATAAGGGAATCGT
>JALUTC010000156.1 GCA_027058345.1 archaeon
GGTTTAGATAGGTATAAACCAACGGAAGAAGAGGTTGAAAGATATGTTGAAGAGTTTGAAACATATTTTCAAGAGGTTGGAAGATTACAATATAAACCAAGTGCAGAAGAAATTAGAACAGTAGTAAGAAACGTTCCGATAGAAATTACGGGAGAAGCAACAGAAGATGTTGAAGTCTCAGGTTATAGAGATTTGAAAAGGGTTGAAACGAATAAAATAAGAGGGGGTGCATTGTTAGTAATTGCAGAGGGAATATTGCAAAAGGCAAAGAAACTTATAAAATTTGTCGAAAAATTTAATCTAGATGGTTGGGAATTCTTAAAAAGCCTTATCAAAGAGGAAACTGGTGAAGAACATGGCATTTCTCCTGATGATAAGTATCTAAAGGAAATAGTTGCAGGTAGACCAGTATTATGCCATCCTTCAAGAAAAGGAGGTTTTAGATTAAGATATGGAAGAACAAGAACCTCTGGCATAGCTGCGGTTGCAGTTCATCCCTCAACATTAATACTTTTAGATGGCTTTATTGCAATAGGAACGCAGATAAAACTTGAGAGACCAGGAAAGGCAGGAGTTGTAACAGTATGTGATACAATCGAACCTCCTATTGTTAGATTGAAAGATGGTTCTGTTATAAGGGTTGAGAAAGATGCGGAAAAGATAAAGGATGATGTTGATGAAATACTATTTCTTGGTGATATATTAATTTCTGTTGGAGAATTCTTGCAGAATAATCATGTAATATTACCTACTGGATATGTAGAAGAATTTTGGGTTCAAGAATTGGAGCGCGCATTAAATGAAAGGAATATCGAATATGATAAATATAAAAAATTTTTGGATATTAAGAATATTCCCAATCCTAAGGAAGCTGTTGAAATTTCGTTGAAATTTAATATACCATTACATCCAAGATATACATATCATTACAATGAGGTTAAAAAGGAAGAGTTGAAAAAAATTGCCGAATGGATTATAAATGGAAGAATAGAAAACGATAAATTAATACTTAATTATGATAAGGAATGTAAAAGAATCCTTGAAGAATTATTGGTACCTCATATTGTTAAGGATAAAAAGATAATAATTGAAGAATATTTTCCATTGATATATTCTTTAGGAATATGGGATTTCAATTTGGAAAGATTCCTAGATGCATATAAAAATTCCAAAGATTCATTGGAACTTGTTAATAGATTTATAAAAATAAGACCAAAAGCTCTATTTTATATCGGAGCAAGGATGGGAAGGCCTGAAAAATCTGATGCTAGAAAAATGCAACCCCCTGTTAATGTTCTATTTCCTCTAGGAAATTACGGTGGAAGAACTAGAAGTGTGAGGAAGGCTGCAGAAAAGAAAATAATTCAAGTTGAAATTGTTAGAAGGGTATGTAAAAATTGTAAGAACGTAACGATATTCTTAATCTGTGAAAAATGCGGTTCCGAAACTGAAATAGAAGAGATATGTCCAAAATGTAGAAAAGCTGATTGTAAATGTAATGTGGAAAAGAGAGGATATGAGAAAAGACCAGTAGATATAGAGAAGTTATTATCTCAAGCGATAAAAAGAGTTGGTAGTTTTGGTGGAGAGATAAAAGGTGTTATAGGTTTAACATCTAAGAATAAGGTACCTGAGATTTTGGAGAAAGGAATTTTAAGAAGTAAATATGAATTGTATGTATTTAAGGATGGAACATGTAGATTTGACATGACAAATATTCCAATAACCCATTTTAAACCTAAAGAAATTAATGTTTCTATTGAAAAACTTAGAGAGTTAGGATATGAAAAAGATATATATGGAAAGGAACTTGTTGATGAGAACCAAATCTTAGAATTAAAACCTCAAGACATAATTGTTTCAGAAAATTGCCTCGAATACTTATTTAGGGTTTCAAAATTCATAGATGAGTTGCTCTCAAAGGTTTATGGTCTTGAACCATTTTACAATGCAAAAAGAAAAGAAGATTTAATAGGGCATTTGGTTATAGGTCTTGCACCTCACACTTCATGTGGTATTGTTGGCAGAATTATTGGATATACAAAGGTACAGGGATGTTTTGCACATCCTTATTGGCATGCAGCTAAAAGGAGAAATGCGGATGGTGATGAAGATTCGGTAATGTTACTTCTCGACGCGTTTCTAAACTTTTCGAGAGAATATCTTCCAAATACAAGAGGGGGAATGATGGATGCGCCACTCGTAATAAATACAAGGATTAATCCTTTGGAAGTTGACGACGAAGTTCATAAACTGGATACCTGTAAAAGATATCCCTTAGAATTCTACCTTAAAACATACGAATTTCCAAAACCTTCTGAAATCGAAGAGTTAATAGATAACGTATCCAAAAGGCTTGGAAGAGAAAATCAATTCAGAGATTTGATGTTTACTCATGATACCTCAGATATAACCAATGGACCAATTGTCACGACTTATAAAAGATTGTCAACAATGCAGGAAAAGGTTAAGAGACAATTATTACTCGCAACAAAAATAAAGGCATGCGATGTTAAAGATGTTGCTAAACGATTAATAGAAACACATTTCATAAGAGATGCGATTGGAAACTTGAGAAGCTTTTCCTCTCAAAGCTTTAGATGTACGAGTTGTAACAAAATATATAGAAGAATACCATTGTTCGGAAAATGTAGTTGTGGAGGAAATCTTGTACTAACCGTTTCTAGAGGTGCTGTTGAGAAATATCTTGGATTAATGCTCGACATAAGTAAGAAATATGTTGACGACGAATATTTAAAGCAAAGGATAGAATTGTTGTTGAAAAATA
Source organism: archaeon (assembly GCA_027058345.1). Lineage (GTDB taxonomy): Archaea > Hydrothermarchaeota > Hydrothermarchaeia > JALTZZ01 > JALUTC01 > JALUTC01. The sequence goes on from JALUTC010000156.1 coordinate 2,789, forward strand.
TAAACCTTACATTTGGAGACGGAGATACAAATAGTATTGAAAAATATTTTAGAAAGGGATAACAATTTTACACAATTTTTTTGATAACCTTAATAATTTTTTAAATCCACTTTCATAACTATTACATGCTTTTACCATAGTTAATATTGGTTCATCCCTTAATATTTTGGTACCAAATATTGGAATATCTTTTGCATACTTATAATTTTTAATACTAAAT
>JALUTC010000157.1 GCA_027058345.1 archaeon
ATTTAAAAAGAGAATAAAAGAGAAAAAATATAAGGAGTGTCACGGAGATTTACATAGTGAAAACATATTCATCGTTGAAGAAAAGAATCAAAGAAAAATATACATATTTGATGCTATAGAATTTAATAAATATTTCAGCTATTTAGATATAATAAATGACATAGCATTTTTTGCAATGGATTTAGAATTTCATAACAGGTGGGATTATTCGAAAATATTTTTGGAGAATTATTTGAACAAAATTCCGGATGATGATTTCGAAAAGCTTATAAATTTCTACAAATGTTATAGAGCATATGTTAGATTTAAGGTAAATTGTTTCAAAACACAGGATAAGTATTTATCGGATGACGAGAAGAATTATGCGAGAGAACTTGCAACAAAATATTTTAATCTTGCAAAAGAATATGCTAAAATGATTTAATAACATCAAAATATATTGAAAAATATTTATCATTTTTTACCAAATTTTTTATCCTATAATATATTTGTTCTATTTCAATTATTCCAAATTTCTTAAATAATTCGCTCAGTCTTTCATCTACAATGACACCAAACTCTGACAAATATCTTTTAACCTTCTTGTATAAAATCCTGCCCTTTTCATCATAATCAAACAATATGAATACCTTTTTATGCTTCTTCGAGATGTTATAACAAATTTCAACGAGAGGCTTCTTACCTATATAATATATTCTTCCTCTAAAACCTATATTTCTCAAAGCTTTATAATCTCTTAAACCCTCAACCAAAATCGGTATTTCATTCGACAATTCAATATATCTTTTTATTTCTTCAAAAAGTTCGTAAGTATTCATAAAATATTTTTTATAAAATTGAAAATTTCTTCTGGTGTATGCATCTCTCCACCAATCTTTGGTAAAAAATACACATCCTTCTTTACTATTCTCTCTATCTCCTTAACAATTTGTCCCAGATTCATCTCACAAACAATAACCTTTTTATCTTCGCACAAATCCCTTATAATTCTCTCTGGTAAAGGATTTAAAGTTATTAGTCTAAAACTTCCAACCTTATATCCTTTGTCCCTCATCTCAAGAACTGTTTGAATAACACTTCTGGACGTTGCTCCATAGGAAAATACTATAACGTCAGAATCTTCAACGAACATTTCTTCATATTTAACAATCTTATCCGAATTCTTCCTTATCTTCTCACATAATCTTTTAACCAATCTATAATGAACCTCTGGTTCGTATGTTCTTGGATATCCCTTCTCATCGTGTGTTAACCCTGTTACATGAACCCTATATCCCTTTCCAAATATGGGCATCTTAGGAACAAGAGTTTCAGGGTCTGGTTCAAATGGTAAACTATTTTTATCTGGTAAAGGAGCAGTAAATGTTTCGACATGATCAGGAATTATAACCTTCTCTCTCATATGTCCAACAATTTCATCTGCCAATAAAATTACGGGAACACGATACATCTCAGAATAATTAAATGCTAGAACTGTTAAATCGAACATCTCTTGAGGAGAATTTGGTGAAAGAACAATGACCTCGTAATCACCATGAGAACCATGCATAGATTGTAATACATCCTGCTGACTTGGTAACGTTGGTTGCCCCGTACTTGGACCGCCACGTTGAACATTAACTATAACTATTGGCGTTTCCGTCATGGCCGCATATCCTATATTTTCTTGCATTAAACTAAAACCTGGACCTGATGTTGCAGTCATAGCTTTTACGCCTGCCCATCTAGCACCAATTATTGCTGCTATACTTCCGATTTCGTCCTCCATTTGAATGTACACACCTCCTATTTTGGGTAACCTTCTAGCTAACCATTCGGCAATTTCTGTGCTAGGTGTTATTGGATAACCGGCAAAGAATCTACACCCTGCAGCAATTGCTCCTTCAGCACATGCAATATTACCTTGCAAAAAATGAACTCCTTTTAAATGCATAAATTAAAAACAAAATTTTTGAATATGGAAACGAATGTTTTAATCGTTGGAGGAAGTGTTGCCGGATTATCCCTTGCATACTTCTTATCAAAGAAAGGTATTGATTGTGTTGTTGTTGAAAAAAATTTTGAAATAGGTTTAAAACCATGTGCAGGATATATACCTGTATTCCTGTTCAAACATTTTAAAATACATGGAATTCAAGCAAAAATAAACGAAATGTTGACGATATCTCCTAAAGGAAATGTTTATTCGAGAAGAGTTAAAGGATTAATAGTTGATAGAAGAAATTTTGATAGAGGTCTCGCAATCCAAGCAATTGAAAATGGTGCAAAAATATTACTTGGAGAAAAGGTATTAAATATAAGGGAGAATAGAGCAGTAACGGATAGAAGAGTTATAAAATTTGATATCCTTGCCGGATGCGATGGTGTTAATAGTATAGTTGCAGATATGATATCAAAAGAATATGATAAAAGTTTAATTGCATATGCAATCCAAGTTGAAGCTCATGGTGTTAAAAACATAGAAGAAGATGTTACTTATACATATTTTGATGCAAGATATGCCCCCGGAAGCTACGTGTGGGTATATCCAACTGGAAAAAATTCTGCAAAGATTGGTCTAGGAATACTTCCAAAAATATTTAGAGTAAATCCAATGGAATTGTTAAAGAAATTTATTAAGGAGAAGATTGGAAAGGTTGAAACGATATCAATACAAAGAGCATTAATTCCCTTATATGGTTTTAGAAAGAGATTAGTTAAAAACAATTATTTGTTAATAGGAGATTCTGCATCATCAACCGATCCAATATCCGGTGCAGGAATTTCTTCGGCAGTACTTTTATCAAAAATTGCTTCCGATATTATTAAAAGAGCATTGGATAATAACGATATTAAACTATTGGAAAAGTATGAAGAGTATGCAAGAAAATTGATAGGAAAAAGATTGGAACATGCATTAAGAAGAAGATATTTTGCAAATGAAATTTATAAATCAAACGAATTGTTGGAAAAAAATATAAAGAAGATATGGATAACATTTGATGAATATTGGAAAAATTAAGATTTC
>JALUTC010000158.1 GCA_027058345.1 archaeon
AATTTTTCCATCCAATGTCATTCCAGCATTTAATATTACATATGGTCTCTTCATATTAAAATTTAGAAGAACAAGATTTACATACCTTTTTTGAAAAGTCGAAACAACTTGGACAAACCAATCTTCCGCATATATTACAATTGTATAATATTGCTGATACCCTTCCGCATATGCTACATATGCCAGGTATCATATCTTACTAATTAAGTCGAGAAGCTTTTCCCTAGGATTCTTCGCCTTGACAAAACTTGAACTTAGTAATACACCCTTTGCTCCTAATTCTATTGCTCTTTTCACATCCTCTCCGGTAGATATTCCTGCACCACATAATACGAGAACGTTCTTATTTATCTTATAAACCTCTTCGACAGTCTTTTCTATAATTTCTGGCTTCGCCTTTGATACGGGGATTCCTGTTCCTATTAATTCTGGAGGTTCTACTGCAATCATCTCTGGATTTAATGCTGCAAGAGATTTTGCTATATTTATGTTGTCTGCACATGCACAAATTATTAGTTCTAAATTCTTTGCCCTATTTATTATGAATTCCGCCTCTCTAAATGTTATAACATGTTCCGAATGATTTATTATACTTCCAATAGCTCCAGCAGCCTTTATTGATTCGAGACTAGTATATCCTGTTTTTGCACCTGGTTCTATAGCATCGACATGTTGTGATAAGCATGGGATGTTAAAGTTCTTTGCAATATATGCAAGGTTTACCATTTGAGGTGCATACATTATATTTACTCCATGTTCATTTCTAATCTCTTCGCAAATCTTGACAAGTCTTACCTCATTGTCTAAGGTACTTTCCAAATACGCTTTAGAATTAATAATTATAACTGGGGTTTTTATATTAACCATATTTCTATAAATAAATTTTTAAATTTTATATGATTGATGTTAGAAAAAATATAAGGGTAGCAATCGAAACTGGAAAGGTTTATATTGGATCAAAACATACCATAAGAGCAATACTTCATAAGGAGGCAAAGCTTGTGATAGTTGCTAAGAATTGTCCAGAACATATAAAAGAAGATATATATAGGTATGCAAAAATTGCAGGAATACCTGTCTATGAATTCGATGGTTCAAGTTTAGAACTAGGTTCTGTATGTGGTAGGCCTCATGTCGTTGCTGCACTCGCAATAATAGATCCTGGTGCTTCCGATATACTTAAGGTTGTAGAGGGTGATTCGAAATGATTAAGCTAGGAGAGGAAGAATTAAAGACGATTGCAACGTTTGAAAATTTGACGGGTGCAATTGTTAAGGATTGCGTAATAGAAGAGAACAGGATAATAATAGTTGTGAAAAAGGGTGATGCAGGACTAGCAATAGGTAGAGGGGGAATGAATGTAAAGAGAGCGAGCCAAATACTTGGTAAGAAAATAGAAATCGTAGAACATAGCGATGATCCAATAGAATTCATTAGAAATATATTCATGCCTTATAGGGTTTTAAACGTGAAGATAATAGAAAAGGGAGGAAAGAAAATTGCTAGGGTTGAAGTAGACATAAAGGATAAAGCATTATGTAGAACGGAGAAAAATTTAAAGAAGGCAAAAATCCTTGCAAAAAGACATTTTGATATTGATGATGTTATCGTCGTTTGATTGTTACTTTTTATTAAATTAAAGATTAAGGTGATATATCATGGGAAAGAAACCAAATGGTGAATTTGCAGGTAGAAAATTGAAGAAAATGAGAAAAGAATATAGAATGAGTAAGAAAGATTATAAAAGAAGAGTTCTTGGACTAAAAGAAAAGTACGACCCATTGGAAGGTGCTCCACAAGCAAGAGGTATCGTAATTGAAAAGGTAGGAATAGAGGCAAGACAGCCAAACTCTGGTATAAGAAAATGTGTCAAAGTTCAACTAGTTAAGAATGGAAGAATAGTAACGGCATTCGTCCCAGGATATAATGCGATAAACTTCATAGAGGAACACGACGAAGTTATCATCGAAGGAATTGGAGGTAGAAAAGGTAGAAGCTATGGTGACCTACCAGGTGTTAGATACAAGGTTGTTAAGGTAAATGGCGTATCTCTAAAAGCACTATTGGAAGGAAAGAAACAAAAACCAAGAAGGTGATTTTATGCCTGCAGATTTATCAAAATTAAAATTGTTTGGAAAGTGGGATTGGACAGAAGTTGAAGTTCCAGATATTAGTCTAAAACCCTATATCAATTTAACTCCATGCATTGTTCCTCATAGTTATGGAAGATATCAGAAGGAAAAGTTTGGAAGGGCAAAGATAAATATTGTCGAAAGAATTATAAATAGGATGATGGTTACAGGTCATGAGGGAAAAAAGCATAAGAGAACGAGTGGAAGAAATTGCGGTAAAAAACATTTGGCATACAATATAGTTAAGGAAGCCTTTGAAATTATACATAAAAGAACGAAAAAGAATCCAATACAGGTTTTAGTACATGCATTGATAAATGCTGGTCCTAGAGAAGAAACGACGAGAATAAAATATGGTGGTATTGTTTATCATACAAGCGTCGACGTCTCTCCTTTGAGAAGATTAGATTTGGCAATCAGATTCATATGTGTTGGTGCTGCTAAAAGAGCTTTTAGAAGTAAAAAGTCCATTGCGGAAGCTTTGGCCGAAGAAATCATCGATGCCGCTAATTATAATTTAAAATGTTATTCCATATCTAAAAAGGAAGAAATTGAAAGAATTGCTCGTGCATCAAGGTGATGTAAATGGGAAGACGTGAAGAACTTGCAAAGAAAATTTTGGAATTAATGCACAAACCCGAAAGAATTAGAAATATAGGAATAATTGCACATATAGACCATGGAAAAACAACCCTCAGCGACCATTTATTGGCAGGAGCAGGAATGTTAAGCGAAGAACTCGCTGGACAACAATTGGTTCTTGATTTTGACGAGCTTGAAAAGATTAGAGGAATAACCATCGATGCATCAAACGTATCGATGATTCACGAATATGAAGGAAAGGAATATCTGATAAATTTGATAGATA
>JALUTC010000159.1 GCA_027058345.1 archaeon
CCAGCTAAGGGATGATTAAAATCTAGGTATACGTTTTCATCATCAACATTTATTATCTTCGCCCTACCATACCTTGTATTAATATAAGTTCCAACTATTGGTTCGATGTTCCTTTCAATGAAAACATTTTTAGGAACAGGAATTACAAGTTCATCCCTTCTATAACCGTAAGCCTTTTCTGGAGGGATAATTATCTCTCTTTCTTCACCAACCTCCATACCTATAATTCCTTCATCCAAACCAGATATCACTTCTCCAGCTCCGACCCTGAATCTTAAAGGTTCCGAATTATAACTTGATTCTATAACATTATTGTTTTCGTCCATTAAGATATAATTTATAATTACAACATCTCCTTTCTTAACCTTCAAGCAAGACCCTCCTTATAAAAAATTATAAAGGTAAAGATTTAAAAAATTTTTAAATAAATATATTATGATTAAGCTTGCTATAACTGGATGCCTTGGAAGAATGGGCTCGACAATTACAAGGCTTGTTTTGGAGAGGAATGACATGAAACTATTATATCCATTTGCAAGACCTGGTGATAATAGAATAGGGAAGGATATTGGCGAAGTTTTAGGTATTGGAAACAAAGGGATAAAAATATTTGGAAGCGATTTAATGGAAGAATTATTCAAAAATGAAAGACCTGACATCTTAATAGATTTTACAAATCCTAATGCTTCAAAAATGTTTGTGGATATTTGTTCAAAATATAAAGTCGACATGATAATAGGAACGACAGGATTTAGCGATGAAGATAAGAGATATATTGAAGATAAGATCAAAACCTCTGGAATCTCAGCAGTTATATCTCCAAATATGTCCCTAGGAATAAATCTATTATTTAAACTCGTTGAAATTGCATCGAAAATATTGAAAGAATATGATATTGAAATAGTTGAAATTCATCATCGATATAAAAAGGATTCACCATCAGGCACTGCAATGAGATTTGCCGAAATAATTTCTAAAGAAACCGGTAAAGACAAATTCATATTTGGTAGGAGGGGATTTGTTGGAGAAAGGGATAAGAATGAGATAGGAATCCATGCAATTAGAGGTGGAGATATAGTTGGCGAGCATGAAATATATTTTATAACGGAAGGTGAAATGATAAAATTTGAACATAGAGCATATTCAAGACTTGCATTTGCTAATGGAGTATTAAAAGCGATAGAGTTTTTAAGTAAAAATAAGAATAAGGGAAAGATATTTTCAATGATTGATGTTTTAGAATTATCCTTTTAAGATAAGTTTGAATATTGCCATCCTAACAGGCAACCCGTAAAATACTTGTTTAAAATACTTCGCATGCTTTGTTCTATCAATTTCATATTCTATCTCATCAACCCTAGGTAAAGGATGCAATATTATAATATCTTCCTTCGCCTTCTTAATTAAATCCATCGTAACTTTATAACTACCACGAACCCTCTCGTATTCTTCAATATCTGCAAATCTCTCCTTCTGAATTCTCGTAACATATAATACATCCAGCTCATCAATAACTTCCTCTATACTATTGCTCAGAAAATATTTTACACCATTTTCTTCCAAATATTCTAAAATTTCTCTATGTGGTGGCAATTCTTTTGGAAAAATCAAATATATATTTGCATTGAATTTGGCCAAAGCATAAATTAACGAACGAGCAGTTCTTGCATACTTCAAATCACCTAATATGCCAATATTTAACTTTAACGTCCCCTTCTCTCTAACAATTGTATATAAATCTAGAAGCGTTTGTGTTGGATGTTGATTGCTACCATCTCCTGCATTTATGACAGGTTTCTCTGAGATTTCTGCAGCCAATTTCGCCGCTCCATCTCTTGGATGTCTTATAACAATGCAATCGCAATAATTTTCAATCGTCTTAATCGTATCTATAAAACTTTCACCCTTGGCAATCGATAAAGATTTCGCTTCATGAACGATTAATACATTAGCACCAAGCTTTTTCGCAGCAAATTCAAAGCTCAACCTTGTCCTTGTTGATGGTTCAAAAAATAGTAATGCTATTATCTTGTTCCTTAATATATCTATCTCTCTGTTATTCTTCAACAGTTCTTCCATTGATTGTGCTTCCTTTAATATTAACTCTATATCTTCCTTACTTAAATCTCTTATGGATACTATATCTCGATTTCTCATATTTTTAATTTTGTTTCTAAAGTTAACAAAATAAAAATGTAAATGAATATTGATACATTATTGGATGCTTTAGGAAATTCAACACGAAGAACAATATTACAGATACTTGCAGAGAAACCATGTTGTGTAACAGAATTGAGTAACAAGTTAAACATTGGAAGGAAAGCAATCATAGAACATCTAAGCATTCTCAAATCCTTAGGTATAATTGATTACAAGTTGGAAAAAACAAAAAGAGGAAGGCCCAGAAAATATTATTATATAAAAGATAATTTTATTCTTGAAGTTGTTGTGAACGATATGGAATTTGAAACAAATATATTAAAGTATGAAAACGTTGAAGCATTGGCAAGAGAGTGTCCATTCATCTCAGATTTATATAACGAATTCAACCTTGTAATTAACAGTGGCGATGATGAATCTTGTAAAAAATTGTTGTCAAAATTGTATGAAAAATTAAATCAAATAAATATGGCTCGTGCCTTAGTTCAATATATGATAAAAACTATAAAATGTAAGATAAAACATGATGGAAATAAACATTAAGGATGGAGAATTTCTCGTAAAACTTGCAAGAAAGGCAATAGAATATTATCTTAAAAATAGAGAGATATATAAACCAGAGAATGTGAGCGAAAAGTTAAAACAAAAAGCAGGAGTTTTTGTCACATTAGAAACCTATCCGGAAAGAGATTTGAGAGGATGTATTGGATATATTGAAGCTGTTTATCCATTATATGAAGCAACGATAAAATCTGCAATCGCTGCAGCAACAGAAGATCCAAGATTTCCACCTGTAAGAATTGAAGAAATGGATAACATAATCGTTGAGGTCACAATC
>JALUTC010000160.1 GCA_027058345.1 archaeon
TTATCACCAGGTCTTGCTTCCTGTATTGGTGTGTGATGAGTTTCTATACTTTTAACCTCTCCAACAACTCCAGGTGGCATGAAAACGACTCTATCACCAACTCTTAATACACCTGTTTCAACTCTTCCTACAGGCACTGTTCCGACACCAGTTATTGAATATACATCTTGGACAGGTATTCTTAGGGGTAGTGAGCTTAACTTTTCCAACCTATCTGGAACTTTTAGATTATCGATGCATCCTAAGAATGTAGGTCCTTTCCACCATGGCATCTTATCACTTGGTTTAACGATATTTTCTCCATATAATGCAGATACAGGTACAAATTGTATATTCTCATCCTTATATCCGACAGTTTTTAGTAATTTGTAAACAAGGTTTTTTGTTTCCTCGAATTTCTTCTGATCATAATTTACCTTATCCATTTTATTTATTGCAACTATTATTTGGTCTATACCCAATATCTTTGCTAAGTATACATGTTCTTTTGTCTGTGGCATCAAATCTCCCTTTTCATCTCTTTCCTCAACATCTACAACTAAAACTGCTGCATCTGCTTGACTTGCACCTGTAATCATATTTTTAACGAAGTCTCTATGACCAGGTGCATCGATTATTGTGAAGAAGTATTTTTCAGTTTCAAACTTTTCATGGCTAACATCTATTGTTACTCCTCTTATTCTTTCTTCCTTCAATCTATCCATTACCCATGCAAATTCGAATGTATCTTTACCTATTTTCTTCGCCTCTTCTTTTAATTTCTGTATATATCTCTCATCGATTTTTCCTGTTTCGTAAAGTAATCTACCAACCAATGTGGATTTTCCATGGTCTACATGTCCTATAAATACTACATTTATGTGTGGTTTCTTCTCAGCCATTTATACCTCACCCGCTATTATATAAACATTTTCATCATTAATTAAAAAAAATTAAACTTCAATCTCCTTCAATTCATCGATTGGTAATCCCTTTCTTTCTCTTATTTTTCTTATAACTTCCATCTGTAAGTCGCTTGGAACCTTTTCAAATCCTGCAAATTCAGTGCTCCAGAAAGCTCTTCCTTCAGTTGCGCTTCTCATCGATGATGCAAATCCAAACAATTCTGCAACCGGAGCTTTTGCTTCAACTATTGCTGTGTTATCTTCTTGTCTCATATCCAATATTTGTCCTCTTCTTGATTGTACCTCTCTAATAATTGCTCCTATATAGTTTGGTGGTGCAGTTATAACGAGTCTGAATTTTGGTTCTAATAATATTGGTCCTGCTTTTAATATTGCTTGTCTTATCAACTCTCTACAAGTAGGAATAACCTGTGCAGGTCCTCTATGAACAGAGTCCTCGTGCAATTCTGCATCAATTAGTTTTACTTTAATTCCCATACATTTCTCTCTAGCTAGTGGGCCGCCATCCATTGCTTGTCTAAATCCTTCTATTATTAAGTGCATTGTTTCGTTAAGATATTGAACACCTTTCGTTGCATCGATTAAAACGTTATAATTATAAATATCGACTACTCCTTTTGCATCTTCCTTATTCATACCATATTTTCTCAAGATATCTCCTATGTCTTTAATCTTATACTTTGTTAAGCTGATTTCTCCTTCTATCAATGCTTTCAAAACTGGTTCTTCCAAAGGCTCCACCATGAAGTAAAATCTATTATGCTTGTTTGGCGTTTTTCCATCTACAATTGGTGACTGCTTTGTAACAGTTTCTCTGTAAACAACTATTGGTTTTGAAAATTCAACATCTAATCCCTTCTTTCTTAATCTATATTGAACAACTTCAAGATGCAATTCTCCCATACCTGATAGTAAATATTGTCCTGTTTCATGGTCTATTTCAACTTTTAACGTTGGATCTTCTCTCGCCATTTGCTTCAATACATCCATGAGCTTTGTTAAATCCCTTGTATTCTTAGGCTCGACAGCAACTGTTACTACGGGTTCGGCATAATGTTTCAATTCTATGAATGGTGCTATTGGATTTTCCGCATCGGTTATCGTTTCTCCGGCCATGACATTTTTAAGACCGGTAATCATTATAACATTTCCCGCCAATACATATTTCGTTGGAAGCCTATCAACACCTAAAAATACTCCAACCTGCTGTACTCTAGTCTTGCTCCTTTGATTCCATAGGTAAACTTCCTGTCCTGCTCTTAATGTACCTGAGAATATTCTACCTGTACAAACTTCACCAACTTGTGGATCTATTTTTACATCAGTTATAACGATTGCAAGTTTTCCTTTTGGATTACATGTCATTAAATCTTTTGCATCCTGACTATTTAAATCTCCTGTCCATATCTTCTTAATTCTATACTTTTGCGCTTCTATTGGAGAAGGTAAATGTTTTATAACCATATCCAATACTACTTGGTGAACCTTTGCTTTCCTTGCTAATTCTTTCTGTTTTCCTTCTTGAACCATCTTTATTATATCTTTAAATGTTATGCCTGTTTTCTTCATGAAAGGATAACTTATTGCCCATCTATGATATGCTGAACCAAATGCTACGGAACCATCCTCAACCTTTACGAGCCATTTATCCTTAAATTCTTCGGGAGCATATGTTCTTATAAGCTCATTAACCTTCCTAATTATATTTATAAATCTTTTCTGTATTTGTTCAGGGGTTAGTTTTAATTCGTTGATTAATCTATCAACCTTATTTATAAACAAAACGGGTTTTACATATTCTTTCAATGCCTGTCTTAAATTTGTTTCGGTTTGTGGCATAACTCCTTCGACTGCACATACAACAAGGATGCAACCGTCTATTGCTCTTAAAGCTCTTGTAACATTTCCTCCGAAATCTACATGACCAGGAGTATCTATCAAATTTATCAGATATTCCTTTCCTTCATATTCGTGAATCATCGATACGTTTGATGCATCGATGGTTATTCCTCTAATCTTTTCAAGCTCGTCAAAATCAAGAACCAATTGTTGTCCAGC
>JALUTC010000161.1 GCA_027058345.1 archaeon
CATCAATCTTTTTATCTATTTCCAACTCTTTCAAAATTTCTTTTCTCAATTCTTCCGATGTTATTTGCTTCTCTACTTTTTCACTTCCATTCAGTTTCTTCACAACTAATTTATATTCTATCATATTTAATCTTTAATCTTAATTATTTTCTTACTTAATACCTAGTCTAAGATGCAATCTATCAGAGTATTTAAATCCATGCAATATACATTGGATGGCAATATTTCTTGAAATTTTTTCCAATTCATCTCTATTATTTGCCAATGGCATCAAATATACCTTCTCCTTTTTTATCTTGAACCTATTTATTAAATCTCTCACTTCATTAATATCGATTAAATCTTTAACCACGAACTTAAATATAGAGTTTTTAATAGAATTAAAATAGTTTATTACCTCTTCCTTTATTCTATCCTCATATCTTACACCAGAGTTTGATAATTTTATCGAAACATTGTAAAAGACCTTATCGTTAGAAATTTTTGGCATTATTGTTCCATTTGTCTCTATTTCTATTAACTCGAAATATTCACCAATTAAATTTATAAGAGAGATTACTTCTTCCTGTTGTAATAAAGGTTCTCCACCTGTAATTACGAGGTGTTGCGGTTTATATTTCTTTAACAATTCCTTTACCTCTTTATAAATCTCGTCTAAATTTTTCTCAACATATCTATACCATGAATATTTTGTATCGCAATATTTACAATATAGATTACATCCATGAAGTCTAATAAATAATGAAGGAGTTCCTAAAAATTTCCCCTCTCCTTGTATTGAGCAAAATATTTCAACGATTCTCATCCAAAAATCTTCTTACTTCCTCTTCCAATGTTTTGTAAACTATTTTTCCATCAATTTTTCCTCTGAATTCCTTCATTATAATCCCCATTAATCCTTTAACTGCTCTTAAACCTTGAGATAAAACGTAATCTCTCCTTTCATTTATAACTTCTATTATTCTCTTCCTTAAATCTTCAATTGAAATTTCTTCAACCTTGAACTTTCCTCTTAGAAAATCTGGTATTGCTTCCTTTGAAATCTTACCTTCCTTTAATAGAGAGAACATCTCCTCGTATTTCTTCTCATCCAGTATAATTCCCTCTCTTTTTAATTCCTTATAAACATCTGTCAATGCCCATGCAACGATTTTTGGAGATAACTTATATCTATTAACAATTTTTTCGAAAAAGTCGTAATATTCGCTTCTTGCAATTTTCTTTGCTAACTCTTCAGATAAATTGTACTGCTTAATATATCTTTCAATTCTCTTATCAATCAATTCTGGTAACGATTTCCTTATCCTTTCAATCCTTTCCTTCGTTATTTTTATCGGTGGAATGTCAGTCTCGGGATACATTCTCGCAGCTGTCGGTAATGGTCTCATATATACTGTGGTACCATCATCTCTAGCAGCTCTCGTCTCTTCTATTATTCCATCAAACGCTTTAAGACATCTGTCAAAAACAACTTCCAAAGCATCTTTGGCCTTGTCATATTTTGCTGCAACAATTACAAATGCATCGTTTTCATTAAGTTTCATATATTCTCTAACCTTTAAGACTTCCTCCTCGGATATTCCATAGTTTGGCAATTCGTCGCTATGAAATATCCCTTTTACTCCAGTTTTTACTCTAACATAATCAGCCAATTCCTTACCAAATCTAACTCTATCAGATGGCTTTCCAAGTAATCCTGAGAACCCTTTCAATTTCAATCCAAGTATTGCTTCACCCCTATTTAAAGAAGATTTCAATATTTTACATTTAGTGTTTTTGAAAATATTTGATAAGTCATATATTTCGAATTTTAATTCTTCTTTTTTAATCCTTTTAGACAATTCTTCCTTTATTTCTAACAATTTCTTCTGTCTTTCAATTTCGTACTTGATTACTTGAGGAATTAAATCCAATTCTTGAACTCCTTTTATTTCAATTCTTGGATTGTTATCTATCGAAATGTTTATATCTTGTCTAATCGTTCCAATTCCTCTTCTCACCTTTCCCGTACTTCTTAAAATGTCTCCTATTCTTAAAGCAACTTCTAAAGCTTCTTCAGGAGACTTTATATCTGGCGCGGTCGATATTTCAATTAAAGGTATTCCTAATCTATCCAATCTATAAATGACGCGATTATCTTCCTCTCTTATTTTTCTAGCAGCTTCCTCTTCTAAACAAATCGTTGGAATTTTAACCTTTCCATATTCCGTTTCTATATATCCATCCAATCCAATTATTGCAGTTCTTTGAAATCCAGAGACGTTGCTACCGTCTATAACTATCTTTCTCATGAAGTGAATTTCATCGACGATTGTAGCATTTAGTAGCAAGGCAACTTCAATCGCTATATCTATAGCTTCCTGATTTGGCATGTGTGGTGGTTCTTCATCTAATTCAACGAGACATGTATTTTCATAAAACCCTTCGTAAACATACACTCTTCCTTTTAAATATTCTTCAAGAGCTGCCCTATCAATTTCTCCCAATTCACTTTGTACGGGTTTTAACCTTCTCACTATTATAAAATCTGGTTCTCTGTCAATTAATTTGGACTCACAATTACAGAAGAGTTTTCTCGTAGCAAGTTGCTGATGAATTTCAAATCCAATTCTTACTTTCATATTTATTAACCTAATTTAGCAGCCTCTCCCCTTAAAAGCCTTCTATATTTATAATGATATTGCAATATCTTTTTTATGTCACCCTTCTCTATTATTTGAAATCTTTCAATTGGTTGTCTCTTCACAAATTCTATAACTCTATTAATTCCTCCCTTTTCATATTCTTCAATTACTTTCAATACATCGATTAAATTATCACTAGAGACTCCTATTTTTGCATATGGTAATGCATACTCATTTGCATTGAATGCAATTGCTAATCCCTTATTTTTTATAAATCTCAACATCTTATAATCTGTTATACTATCTCCAATAACAACCACTCTTGCATAATCAATAC
>JALUTC010000162.1 GCA_027058345.1 archaeon
GAAAGCTAGCAAGTCAAAACTTATCATCTAAAAAGCTTGGGTAATTGTACTAGTTAAAGCAAAAGCAAAGACAGCTAATATTGCCCCAATAATTGCGCCCATAAAAATTTTCTTAGCTTTAGATATTGCTTTTATACAATACATCACTTTCCATGGCTCATTTCTTCTGAAACCGGTCGGGTCTAGAAATGGCGTATCGGTTTCTGTTAACATCCTTTCCAATGGTACATCCAACAGGAATTTAAATCTCCTTTCTCGATAAACGATTGCTGGGATAGAAAAGTAAAAATCTAATTCTATTGCCTTTTTAAAAAATTCTTTATTTAAAAAGCTGTGCAAAATTATTATGGTATTTGATGTTGACAAGATATCCAAACAGTCCTTCTCAGCATCTCTTGAATGAATAACTAACGGTTTATTTAATCTTTCAGCAAGTTCTATAAATTCGTATAAAAATTTCTTCTGCTTTTCTCTCAAATCCTTCTCCTTCACCCAATAATAATCCAAGCCTACTTCTCCTATTGCTAATATCTTGTCAGAATTCTTTTCGATAAACTTTATTTCCTCGTAAATGTTTCTTTCATCAAATTTCGATATATCTGTTGGATGAAATCCAAGAGCTGCCTTTAATAAATCATACTTATTAATTTCTTCAAGAACTTTTCTGTTTGTGTCAGGATTTATTCCAGTTTCTATTGCTAATATTAAACCCTTTTCCTTACACCTATTTAATACCTCATCTACGTTTTTTATAAAGAACAGGTGGCAATGCGCATCAATATAGCCAGTTTTCATCAGCTCTCTTATAGTCTAATATCTCTTCATCTTTAAAGAAAATTTTAATTTCCTTCTCAGCCCTCTCTTTCGAATCTGCTGCATGAACAATATTCTTTCCTATTGTCATTCCAAAGTCAAATCTTATACTCCCAGGTTCTGCTTCAATTGGGTCTGTCTTTCCGATTATTTTTCTAACAACATTTACCGCCTCTCTACCTTCGATAACCATTGCAACAACTGGTGCTGAAGTTACGTAATCTATTAATTCGTTGAAAAAACTCTTACCTTTGTGTTGCTCGTACAATTTTTCTGCCATATCTCTTGTCATTTTTAACATTTTAATTGCAACTATTTTCAATCCTTTTTTTTCAATTCTTGAAATTATTTCTCCTATTAATCCTCGAACAACACCATCAGGTTTTATCATTAAAAATGTTCTCTCCATATCACTTCTCCTTCTTCTTTATCCCTCCTTTCACATATCTCTTTGTCCATTTATACTTTCTTGGATCCCTTTTAAGTTCGAGCATGTTTTTCTCGCACTTTCTGCTGCAAAAATATAAAATTGTTCCATCATTTTTTACAAACATTTTTCCAGTACCTTTCTCAATTTCTCTGCCACAAAAGCTGCAGACAATCATGGTGCCTTAATCTCCCTAGCCTCTCTTTCAGTTTCCATCAATATCAATATATCTCCAACTCTAACTGGGCCACGAACGTTCCTTCTTATAACTCTTCCTTTATCTTTCCCTTCCAAAATTCTTACCTTTACTTGTGTTACTTCTCCACACATTCCAGTTCTTCCTATTATTTCCAAAACTTCAGCAGCATATCCCTTTTCTTCCTTAGGCATAGCTCATCACTTCTTTAGAGCTTTCAACTTTTCTATTATTTCATCAACCAATTCCTTTGCCTTTCCCGGATTAATTATTGCTGCAGAAGCAGCTGCTACATTTATGCCGCAGGCTTTTCCCAATTCCTTCTTACTTGGAACATAGATATAAGGTATATTCTTTTCCTCACATAATGGAGGGAGATGCATCACTATCTCTTCTGGATCTACATCTTCTGCAATATATACAAGTGTTGCCTGCCCTCTTTCAACGTATTTTGTAGTTTCATTTGTACCTTTAACGATTTTACCCGTAGTCCTAGCTATTTGTATAGCTTCCAAAGCCTTATCGGCCAATTCTTTAGGAACTTCAAATTTGATATAACTCTTTTTAGCCATGCTTCACCACCTATATTTACAAGAATTTCCTAATCAATTTGTAAAATTAACAAACGTAAAGAGCATATTTTTGGTTAATTATTTTTATTTTTCTATAGGATGATGACAGGAGCGGGACTGAGAAGTGATGACTAGTTACCCGACTGAATAATTAATCAAAAAATCACTTTTTTAATAATTTAATGTATTTGGTAGAAAAAGTAAAGAAGTATTTGGAAAAAATTGAAAGAGAAAAGGATTTAAATGCTTTCATAGAAATTAATAAGGAAGCTATTAATCAAGCAAAAAAATTGGAAAAAAGTGAAAGAAAAGGAAAATTATACGGTTTAGTTCTTGCAGTAAAATCGAATATAAATGTTAAAGGTTTAAGAGCAACCTGTGCAAGTAAAACCCTTGAAAATTATATTTCAACATACGATGCAACAGTTATAAAGAGGATTAAAGATGAAGGCGCAATAATAATAGGAATGACGAACATGGATGAATTCGCATGTGGTTCAAGTGGAGAGACAAGCTACTTTGGACCAACATTAAATCCTAGAAATAGAGAAATAATTCCCGGTGGCTCATCAAGCGGCTCTGCAGCTGCGGTTGCTGCAGATTTATGCGATGCATCTTTAGGAACGGATACCGGTGGTTCGATAAGAAATCCCTGTAGCCATTGCGGTGTATATGGAATTAAACCTACATATGGTTTGGTATCGAGACATGGTTTGATAGATTTGGCGATGAGCTTTGATACAATTGGACCAATTGCTAAAGATGTAATAACGTTGGCAAAAATCTTGGAAGTAATTGCTGGTTATGATGAAAAGGATTCAACAACATTTCCCATAAGAAATTACGATTTCACATCGAATCTTACAAAGAATGTTCGAAATTATAAGGTTGCCGTTGTAAAACAATTCCAAGAGGTTACGGATAAGAATATATTAAACGTTATAGATAAAGC
>JALUTC010000163.1 GCA_027058345.1 archaeon
CTTACATTTAAAACAGGAATTTTTTCTCACACCGGTATAAAGTTCGAGACATACTTCCAATCTATTTTTATCATCGATTTCACAATACTGATTTATACTCTTTAGGAAATTTCTTATTATTGGATTGTTTGCGAAAAAATTGAAGAGTAAAATTGTATTTACGTTTGTCATATATAAAGGTTAAATTTTAAAGTAAGAAAATGAATTATAAGAAATTGGGTGTTAAGAAATATTACGAAGCTCTGGGTAAGATATATAAAAATCTTTATAAGACTGGTATGAGAATTCTTGAGGAGAAGATTTTGTTAAACAATTTGAGCAACTCGGAAATAATTCTTGATTTGGGATGTGGTGATGGATATCATTTTTACAAAATTGCTCGTTTTGGAAAAGTTTTGGGATTGGATATCTCGAAGACATTACTTGAAGAGTTTAAAAAGAAATCTATATGTATATTAGCGGATGCCGAGCATATACCTCTAAGAAATTGTTCCGTTGATATAGTTGTATCAATATTTGGCGCGCTTAATCATTGTAATGTTTTAAAAGCATTCGAAGAAATTCATAGAATATTGAAGAATAATGGTATTTTAATTTTTACGGTTGCAAATAAATATAATATATTTTATATATTAAATAATATAAGAAGGTTTGAGCTTCGTAAGATAATAAAATCCATGAGGAAGGGCGAAGGATATATTTATAGAAATATACTTGGAAAGAGATATAAAGTATGGACGAAGTTTTTATCGTTATTTGAAATAGTGATTATGTTGAAGAGGGTGGGTTTTAAAATTCTGAGGATATATGGTCTTAATAAAAACGGCATATTTCTTTTTGCACCACTTTCAATATTTTCCGAATATATAGGAATAGTATGTAAGAAGGTTTAGAACTGTTTATATATTTCGATTAGAATTGCAAGTGTTACCGGTATTGATAGGTTATCATTTATTTTTAGATTTAAACTTTCAACGATTGAAACAATTAGTGAGAAGATTATGGAAGAAAATATCTCATAAAAATTTATCAGAATTAGGAACGAAATTAAAAAGAATACAATTGTTCCTTCCAGTGTTTTATTTTTATTATAAGGTAGGGGTCTTTTTCCAAAAGCTTTTCCAACAATCGTAGAAAATCCGTCCGATAAGCTTAGGATCAAAGTTGCTATTATCAATGTTTTTATATCGGAAATTACTGCAACGATAATTAATCCAAGGAAAAAGAATATAGCACCTTTTGCTGGAAACGTTTTCAAATCCTCAACTCTTTCAAATAATTTTAAAAAGGAAAACATTCCGAATTTCTTATAGGAATATGAGATTAATAGAAGGATAATTATCGTGGAAAAAAGTAAGATTATTATTAGGTGTTTATCGTTGATTGTTATAAAAATCGGCACGAAGATTATACCTGAGATATGAACAAGTTTTCTTCTAAGTTCCAAATTAAACGATTTTGAATCCTTCATCCTCAGTTATTTCGAAATTTTTCCATGATGATGGAATTATATATCTTCTGAAATTAACCAGCCTTATTCTTCTTATAACTTTTTCTTCGGTTTCTTCGTATTGTATTTTTACATGGGCATCGCACATATAAATAACTCTTTTTATAATTGTTGGTTCATGTATATCATCGTGTAACGAATAATAAACCCTTCCGTAATTCGTTTTAACTCTCGAATTAAGATAATCGATGAAATTAAAAACCGATTCTGCGGAATGTTTTATGAAAAGCGTCGATAGATTATCTATTATTAATACGATAGGTTTTTTCATGAGCTTTATTATCGATTCTATATCGTTATTCAATTTAAACAAATTTAATATCGAAGAAGTTATAACCCTTGCCTTCGTCTCCCTAATCCAATCAACCCTTTCGATACCAGACCATGGTGAGGCATCAATTATATAGATATTTTCCATATTTGCCCTTAATCTATTTAATCTATTATAAATATATTTCGGAGTTTCCTCAAGAGTAACATATAAGATTTGAAATTTATAAGAATTATCAACAGCCTCTTTTATAAGAAATTCTCTCTTACCAGAAAATGGTGGGCCAACGATTACTAGTGAGAAAAAGTTTGTTGGGATTCTACCTATCAATTTTTCCAACATAAGTATTTATAATAAGGAACATAAATCTTCTACATTTACTTATACATCTTTATATATTTAAATATCTGCATATCATTCACTTAATCTTTTTCTTATATTTTAGTACCCAATTTATGACTCCGATTACTCTATCGATTACGATAGGTTTTTCTATGTGAGCATCTGCTTTAACTTCGAAGCTTTTCTTTTTTTCTTCCTCTCCGAATAATATTGTCAACATAATAACGGGGATATCCTTCGTAGCATCGTCCTCCTTTATCTTCTTACAAACATCCCACCCGGACATATCGGGCATCATAACATCGAGCAATACAACATCCGGCTTCTCTTCCTTAACCTTCTCCAACGCCTCCTTGCCAGAGTTCGCAGTTACTACCTCGAATCCCCTTCTTTCAAGCAATATTTTTAAGGTATCGGTTATATCCACTTCATCATCGACAACTAAAATTTTTACCATAATTATTAAAAAATAGAAGTATTATATTAAATAAGTTGAGAGATTATAAAAAAATTCAAGTATAATGTTAAGTGAAATTCATTATTTTATGTCCAACAATATAAATTTTGAACATTATTTTACCGAAAAACCTAAAAGTATACCGGAATATAGGATTATAAGAACGTTGATATTGGGAAAACTATTCGAATTCATAACATGTAAGGGGGTCTTTTCCTATAAAAAAATAGATTTAGGTACTAGAGTATTGATAGAATCTGCTGATGTGAAAAAAGGCTCTTACATATTGGATTTGGGTTGTGGTTACGGAGTAA
>JALUTC010000164.1 GCA_027058345.1 archaeon
CACAATAGCAATCGTGGGAATTGCAGGTACGACTGAATATGGAAGCGTTGATGATATAAGACAATTGTCAAAGATTTGTGAAGAAAAGAATATTTATTTACACGTGGATGCTGCTTTTGGAGGATTTATCATACCTTTTTTAAAGGAATTAGGTTATAAGGTTAAGGATTTCGACTTTAGAATATCAGGTGTAAAATCGATAACCATAGATCCGCATAAAATGTTGCTCGTACCAATCCCTGCCGGTGGATTTTTATTGAGAAATGAAGACTTATTAAATTACATAACATTTAAGGCAGAATATTTACTAGAAGGCAAATCTAGAACATTTTTAGGAACGAGAAGTGGTGCCAGTGCTGCAATGACATTGGCTTCATTACTTTATCTCGGTAGAAAAGGGATGATGAAGATTGTTGACGATTGTATGAAGAAGACCATGTATCTATATGAGGAGCTTGAAAAGATTGGTATGAAAGTTATTAAGCCGAAGATGAACATAATTGTATTTACACATGAAAATATAGGAAGAATATATACCGAGGTTAAAAAGAGGTATGCAATATCCAAAACAAGGAGGAATGAGATAAGATTGGTTATAATGCCACATGTTACATATGAAATGATAGATGATTTCTTAAGATATTTGAAGAGAATTCTATAAATTTTTTCTAGGAAATTTTAAAAGTTTTTTAGATAACTCTTCCGGATAATAATCGATAACCTGTTCCTTTTGAAACAATTCTATTGCACCTATATCTGAAACCTTATCTCCCTTTCTAGTACATGTTCTAAAATGTAAATAAAAATATTCATATGTTTTATAATTTTCATGGGAAAATGATGATAGATTGAATGCATGAAATCCTTCTGAATAATAAAATTTTATAATATTTGACAGTAATTTTGAAAAATTCTTCAACGAATTTTCATCCAAATCCAATAGATTTGAAATTCTCCTAAATATCAGAATTGTTTCGTAATAACATAACGGAACATCGTTTATCGTGACATAAATATTTGAGTGAGAAAAGATACTCTTGCTTACTAATTCTTCGAAATAATTCTTCCTATACTTATCGAAATATTCCTTTGAAAATCTTATAAAATAACTCGTCATAAATGGAGGCTCCTTATCAATGATAACCTGCATATGAGGATGCTCTATACTTGCACCAGATTCTTTTGAACTGTTCCAGAATATTGTGACGAATTTGTAATTCTTATCGATATCGTAAACAATTCTTGCAAAATCCAATGCCAAACTTATTGAATTATATATTTCCTCTTCGGAATAATTTGTATCATGATTCCTTTTTATTCTTATGACCGCGTGATATTTCGATATTGGATATTTGTTTGGAAAAAGTATCGAATCTCCTTTTCTTAATCTACCGTCTTTTATGAAATCGAACTTTGGTGTATATTTTTCAACGAATTCATCACAAAATGGGCATATTTTTATATTGAACCTCCTTCCTCTCTTAATATTTATCCTACTTTTTATACCAGATATATCCTTCCTATACTCTATCATATTCCTCAAGAATCTTTCTTATAACATATAACCAATCTAAAATATATCTTGTTATTAAGAATTTTTCTTTAACGATATTTTTTCCTTCCTTTCCCATTTTTTCTGCAACATCTTTGTTTTCAAGTAGATATATTATCTTGTCGGCAAATCCCTTTATATCATTTGGATTAAGTAGAAATCCATTCTTTTCGTTAATAATTTGCAGAGAAATCCCTCCAACATCAGATGCGACGACGGGTTTCGATTTCCATAACGCTTCAGTTACTGCTAGTCCAAAACCTTCTTTTACGGATTTATGAATTATAACACCTGAGTATCTCTGAATGGCATTTACCAAAATATTATTCTCGGTCGTTATTAATATTATATCTTTGTTATCGATGTATTTTTTATAAGCTGTTCTTATATTATCATAGATAACCTGTCCTTCTGGATCATCTAGTGCAAAGCTTCCGCATAATACTAATCTACAGTCGATATGTTTCTTAACGATTTTGAATACTTCAACAACTCCCTTTGGATCCTTCCATTTATCAAACCTTGCAATTTGTGCTATTATTGGCTTATCCATAGGTATGCCATACTTTTTCAAATATTTCTTAATAATATTTTCTGGTAAATCCATATTTTTTGGAGACAAAGGGTCTATACCTGGAGGTATTACAATTTGTTCCATTGGTAAATCTTCTCTTTTATATTTTTCAGTTGATATAACAACGAGGTCATATCTTAGGATAAATCCTTTTAGATAATCCCAAAGTTCTTCATTTGGATTTGATATATCTATATGACATCTCCAAATCCATGGTTGATTCTTTTTATAAAATTTTATCAATGGCAATGGTTGTGGATCATGTATAATTACGAGGTCATGATTTATATGACAATACGTGGAAAATTCTTCGTTAGTTTCTTCATATATCTTTTTCTTTATATTTGTTAGGTTTATCTTATCTCCTTGTAATGCATTATGAAATTTCTTCGTAATCATGAAAAAATCAGGACTTCCATGCAGTGTTCTCCAATCGGTTTCTATTCCTATATTATTCATTAAAGGTACCAATGATTTTAATAGTTCCGCAACTCCTCCTCCTAAATATGTTGAATTTATATGTAAAATTTTTACATTGTAAAGTTTTCTTGCAGCTTTAAATATTTTGTATATTATTTTATCTCCAACAATCTTCCTATAATTTTCCAATGATTTTTTCATATTATTCACACATTTAGCTAATGTTTGATAAACTCTTTAAGAAGATTTCTCGCATCTCTATATGAATATAGGTTATATTTTGCGGATGAGATTTCGAATCCTATTCTTATTGTATAGGCATTTTTGGGTAGGGATTTGAAC
>JALUTC010000165.1 GCA_027058345.1 archaeon
GATATATTGGAAAAGAAAAGTATAAAAAAGCATGTTCCAAAATTTTTATACATTGCATCCATATTCATTGTCCTGTATTCAATAAGTCAATATTTCTTAGGAATCTTTGGAATAAATATATTTTATGTGTTAATATTAATTGCGATAAGTATAGCAATACTTTCCTTCGTTTTTAACAAAATGTTGAAATGATTACTTCGACCTGAATTTTCCAATAATATATATGCAAATACCTGCAGCTAGTAAATAAACGTATGTATTAAATTTTTCCAAAAATATGTTTCTTAATATACTAGGAATGAATTCCAATAAATTTGCAACAATTGATATTGCTAGAAAAACAACCGCAATTAATATTGTCGATTTTCCAATCTCGCTCAAACCTTTAGAAGGAATTATCGATAAAAGTAGCATGAAAACAATTCCAATAAGTATGTAAATGTTAGTCTCTTTTAAAAATTCGTTAAACTTTTTGGTAAAAATTATTCCAAAATCTCCCCTTGAGATACATTGAACAACACTACAATTATACTCTTTATAATATATGCTTGAAAAAATATTATCTATGAAATTTTCATATGATGTATTAACGACTTCTCTACAAATTATACCAATTTGTTTTAGAAAACCTAATTCCAATTCAATGCTTTGCACATTAAACTTATTACACATCTGCGTTATATTTTCGTATAATTGTTTAAGATTAACTCTTTCTTCCAATTTTTTAATCGCTACCTCATAAAACATGTCCTTCATATTTTCATACGTAGTTAATTCAACCATAATTCCATTCAACAGGTAAATGATTAAGAGGAAAGAATACAAAAATTTTATAAAGCCAATCATTCAAAAATTCTCCTATCCTTTGGTATAAAACTTCTTACGTAATTCCCATCTCCCTTTCCGCATCCAAGTATTAAATCTTTACATCTTAAAATTACATAACCTTTAACATTCCTCTTTATACCAATACCCTTCATGAAATTTTTCGCTTCATTTTCATCAACATCAATGATATTTTTTCTCGCATATTTTGCAACGATTTGTGCACCTTCAATACTTAATCTAAAACCGTCCTTCTCTATACTTCCAAAGTATAACCCTTTGTGAAATTCCTTTATATCGTCTTCATCTCCATTATAAATATAAACCCTCTTCTTTCCTTTAGAATAAAACCTATAACCCTCTAAGAATGAAAAATCTTCAATGCCGAATTGCCTTTTTAAACATTGAATAATATATGATTTTAAATCCATAAAAAAATATAAGGTTAATATCTTCTTTCCAACCTCGAGATTCTTAGCATTTCCTCATATCTTTCATCTACCATTCTTTGTATAATATCGATATCTTCTTTCGTTAAATGTCTAAACCTACCCTGAATTTTTAAATATTCCTCAACAGGTTTTTTAACAGTCGGTATATAATTAATCTTGTACTCTCCATTTTCATACTCGTACAATATCCACATACATGTATCGACAGCCAACCTTGCAACCTCTATCGTTTTATTCTCTGGTATCCTCCATCCAGGAGGGCAAGGTGTTAAAATATGTATAAATGTTGCACCATTTATCTTTAACGCCTTCTCAACCTTTCTCATCAAATCCAATGGAAATGCGATCGATGCAGTTGCAACATATTTTATATTGTGTGCAATTGCTATCTTTGCAATATCCTTCTTAGGTCTATCCTCTCCTTTAGAGAATTTTCCAGCAGGTGTCGTTGTAGTTGAAGCAAATAAAGGAGTAGCACCAGATCTTTGTATTCCAGTATTCATATAAGCTTCGTTATCGTAACAAATGTATAGAACATTTTCATCTCTTTCCAACATTCCGCTCAAAGATTGTAATCCTATATCAACAGTTCCTCCATCTCCTGCAATTACTATGGGTTTTGCCTTTATGCCTTTAACCTTTAATGCTCGAGAAATTCCACTAGCAACGGCTGCAGCATTTTCGAATGCTACGTGTATATAAGGTACGAGCCATGATGTTTCGGGATATTGTGTTGAAACAACTTCCATACAACCTGTTGGTTGAACTACGATACAATTTCTACCAGCAGCTTTCAATATTTGTCTTATTGCAATCGCAGCTCCACAACCTTGACATGCGCGATGACCACTTAAAAATAAATCTTCCTTGATTATATAATCCCTAGATTTCCTTCTGAATTCGAAACATCTTATTGCAGAGCAATTTGCCATGCATTTACCTCTACATTTTACATAATCCATATTAAATTCTCCTCAATCCTATCCAATAAACATTTCTCGTTGGATTTTTACATACTTCCAATATTTTTTCCAAATCCTCTATCCTTGTATCCCTTCCACCCAATCCTGTTATGAAACTTAAAACCTTTGCATCTGACTCATTATACAACGATGATTTTATTTCATTGTATAATATTCCTCCTTCCAATCCATACGATACATCCTTTTCCAAAACAGCAATTACAGATACATCCTTCAAAGCATTTACAATCTCTTCTTTAGGAAATGGTCTATATTGCTTTATATTTACAATCTTAAACTTCTTACCAACGTTTAATAAATGTTTTAAACTACTTGCTAAGGAACCCATTGTTACGATCGCAATATCTCCCTCACCAATAACCTCAACGGTTTTATAATTCCTACCAAATTTCTTATTGAACTCTTCCATATATCTCTTGATTATTTCCTTACTTCTTTGCATCGCCTCTTCTTGTTCAAATTTGAATTCCATATAATGATCGGGCGTAACCAAATGTCCCAATGTTAATGGATTATTTATATCAAGTTTATGCGGAATATCCGGTTCCTTTGGTAAGAATTCTTCAACGAGAGATTTATCGTATATTTCAAC
>JALUTC010000166.1 GCA_027058345.1 archaeon
GCAACGATTCTACACAATACGTGCAATCGTGTGGAAAGCTTGGAAAATATTTATATAAATACAATGCATTTCCTCCTAAAAATGCTTCTCTCTCAACAATTATTGCTTCGCAATCACTTTCAATTAACTCTAAAAGATTATGTAATCCGGATATTCCCCCTCCTATTATTAATACACGCATACTTAAACCTCCTACTTAATAACCTCTTCCAATAATTCGTAGGTGAGGTTTTTACTCAATAGTAATTCTTCATCATTTAATCCTAAAGAAATTCCTAAGAGTTGTGTGAAATATAACACTGGAATTCTTAAATCCTCTCTATATGTAATCGAAATTGTTTCCTGTTGCATATCTAGATTTGAATGGCATAATGGACAAGCAGTTATAATCATTTCTGCGCTGGCATCGATACAAGATTTCAATATGTCACGTATCAATTTAAGTGCAGCATCACTCTTAGTTATAATTAGTGAGGCGCCGCAACACTTTGTTTTGTAATCATATTCTACAGGTGTTCCTCCCACAGCTTTTATTATTTCATCCAAGGTTTTTGGATTCTCCGCAGATTCGATAGCTATTTCTCTAGGCCTTACAAATAGACATCCATAATATCCAGCAATTTTTCTATCTATCTTCTTTTTTATCTTTCCCTTCAATTTTTCTATACCATAATCTTTTATCAAGAATTCTAAAGGATGCTTTACTGAAACACTTCCATCATATTTTAACCCTATATTTTTCAAGTAGTCGTTTATCTTTTCCTTAAATTTAATATCGTTCCTAATCTTATAATTTACGTATGCCAATCTATTATAACATTCACTACATGGTGCAATAATAGTATTTATACCACTTTCTTCCGCTATAGATAATACTCTAGCACTTAATAAATATGAAAACATTAAATTTATAGATGGTATCGCCGTTGCACCACAGCAGTTCCAATCCTCTATCTCTTCAATATCTATTCCAAGTGTTTTAAACGTATTTATAAGGCTCACAAGATAGGAATTTTCCATTCCTTCAAGTGAACATCCAGGATATATAGCTACTTTCATACTTCCTTACCCTCAACTAACTCATATAACTTCTTTATATCTTCAACCCTCTTTATTTTTGAAATTTTCATTGATATCTTTCCCTTCCTCCAAAGTCTTATACCTAAATTTACATCCCTAATAACTTCCCTAAAACTCTTTCCAGCCTTTAAAACAAGTTCATTAACAAATATTCCTTCGTTTAATCTACCATATTCCAATACATGTCTAAGAAATGTTTCATAAAATACCTTAACATTTCTTGGAACGATGTTTTTTTTCAATGCAATGTTTTTTAATGCATATGCTATTCTGGTAAAACTAACCTTTCTTGGACATCTATATGTACAGGTATAACATGAAGAACATAACCAAATTGTATTTGACTTTAATACTTCTTCATCAAGTCCTATTTGTATCATATGTATAATTTTTCTAGGTCCATAATCCATTGCAAATTCTAATGGGCAACTTCCTGTACAATTTCCGCATTGGAAGCAAGCTAATGGATTCTCATCTGCTATCTTCTTAATTTCTTCTACCAACATGTTAAAATAAAAAATTATTGTTTAGTTTATTTTATTATTCCTTCCTTCTTTGCCTTCTCTAACTCTTGTTTATAATATTCAATCGCTTGCTTAACGTCCATTAAGTTCTTTAATTCTTCTTGTAAATTACTTGGTTTAATAGCAATTATCCAATTCTTTCCCTTTTCTCTTAAAACATTTGGATTGCTAAGCGCTTCTTCATTAACTTCAACAACTTCCCCTGATAGAGGTGCGTAAAGCTCTCCTGTAGCTTTAACAGTTTCAAGAGTACCAAATGGTTCTCCCTGTTTAACTTCATCTCCAACACTTGGTAATTCTATGTATACAATATCAGCCATAACCTTAAGTCCGAAATCTGTTACATAAACTCTGGCCTTACCTTCTTCTATTTTAACCATTAAATAGCTTCCGAATTTTTCATAATATGCATCGTCCGGAAATTCCATGTCTTCTAATTGCATACGATTCACCTATAATTAAAGATTGTATTTTATAAATTAAAAAAGAATAAAAGAAATATTTATTTCAAAACTTCTTTAGGAGCTTTTGGTGGAACTCCCAAATCTGGTAAATGTGGTATGTCTAAGCCTCTCTTTCTTGTTTCTTCTAATCCTTTTATAACTATTTCGATATCTTCCGGTGGTATTGATATCGTCATATCTATATAATGGAACTTTCCATACTCTATTGCACCTGAACATGGAGGAACAATTGTTAACCTTTTCTTTACGGATGTCTTCACATAACCATACATGCAAGGTATTGCATTAACACCGAATGTCATCTCTGCCTCCAATAATTTACCATAAAAACCATATGCGTGTAAAACTCTTGTACCAACCCATGGCTCACCTATTATAACAATTGCATCAGGCTCAAATCTCATCTTGCTTAATGGTGCGGCTGCAAATCCTATGAAATTCTCTGCGGATAATCCTTCAATCTGTTTTTTTCTTAAATCAACCATTTGTTTTGCAATTTCTTCATTTTGCGCATATCTCGAAGCTTGGCTCTTAACACCTTTTTCATATGGAACCAATCCAAGAGCAGTATTTTCAGTTGTACATGCCAATGTTTCCTTTTTTATTCCAACGGAGTATCCATGAACAGCCAATCTCACGAGTTGACATGTATACATTTCCTTGTTTATTATTCTTACACCTTTAAAATCGTCTTCTGACCTGCATACCTTAAACCCTATTGGATAGTATTTAAGTTTAAGTAAATCCATTAATTTTCTTTCAACTTCTGTCCAATT
>JALUTC010000167.1 GCA_027058345.1 archaeon
ATCTAATGGCAATTATTATGATTTTATTAATTGGCTTTATTCCCGGTGCATACTCTGTCATATATTCGTATCAATCAATATCCGGGTTTGTAGTAGGAGGGGAACCAGGGGATAGCTATACGGGATCTCCATATGCAGTTTCGGTTAGTATCAGTAAAGCTGACCTATACCAAAGATTATTCGATGGTATATGGGTATATGTTGAACCATATTATGTGAAAGTGATGATATTTGTTGATGGTAATCTTGAATGGCAAGGCTATTTAGCTGCAGGAGGCAGCTCCCCCACCATTACCGCAAATTACGGTGATGTTCTGATCGTGATTAAAGCACCATTCAGCTCAAGTGATTATGCCGTATACTATGAGGGAGAAATTACATGGATCTATACATAAACTAATTTTATTTTTCTTTTTTATAACATTTTTACAAGGTTATATATAGATGGGTGGATATAAGGTATTTCTTAGAAAGATTTGGGGAGATATAAAATGGAGCCTCATAAATATATTTGTTTTATCAATTTTGGTTCTAAGCTTTATAACCATATTACCTACCTCTAATGCCATTCAATTTCAACTAGACCAGATAAATAAAGCTTCCAATGCACTTATTGAGGTACGGCCACAAAAAGATTCTGTGGGTATAATTGATTTAGATGTTCCTCCATTCATTTTGATTAATAAGATAAATGAATATTACAAGTCTGGATTATTTTTCACATCCAGTGATCTCGAGAAACTGTCTCAGATATCCCATGTAAAAAGAGTAATGGGGGGAGTCATCCTATACATAGAGATTTTCTGGGGATACAGCAAATGTTTTGAGAAAGCTACAAGAGAATTTATACTCGATTTTTATATCAAACAAATTGAGAGCGAATATGGAACATCTAGAGAGAATATCCTCCAACAGCTCGAAGAACAAGCGTCACGACGCAATATTTCAATTTATGACTATGTATATGAATTATCAAAGGGCTATTTCACTAAGAAGAATGAGATCCTTGTAATAAATACCAGTGAGACTATAGACATCATATCATATTTCAATAATCTGCTCGATGGGGAAGACATAGTAAATAAACATAAGGACATCCTTTTAACGATAGATGCCCTAAGAATATCGTATATAAACTATTCAATAAACAAGGTAATCACATGTGATGAGGCAGTAGATATAGGTGATGAGGGGCAGATACTATTTAGAAACGTCATTGGAAACAGTAATATATTGGTCAGGCTTTCAGGCATAATACCATCAACTTATCTTATCAAGGGAGTAATGGATACCAAACTATACAATGATATAATCAACAATATAACATCCACCCTACCCAAGGATACAGTAGAAAATGTCACAAACCTCACAGCATTATATTCAGTCGCATATATAATTGTTGATGAACCACAAAACATAAATAATGTTATAAAAATGATTAAATCCACGTTTCCCAATGCCCAAGTAATCCCGGTCAGTGAGACCTATCAAATATCATCAGCTGCAATAGGAAACCTAAAAAACAGTTTAAACTTAATAAATATATTTGTAATTACAACCATATTGATAAGTCTCCTAGGACTACGTATATTCGAGACATCCAAAAAGAAGAGAGAATTAGGATTAATTAAATCATTTGGATGGAGCTTTAAGATGGTTTTCACATATTATGCTTTGCCCATATTTATAGCAGGGCTATGTGCCTCAATCATCTCTACAATCATATACTGGCTTATTAGCCCCACCATCACCACCATACTATTAAATGAATTTAAAAAATCAATCCCCCCAGCCTTGTCATCTAGACTTATCAATATATTAGAATATGGCATGTCCAAGACAAGTCTCTACCAAATCTTTGGATACGCATTAGTAATAGGGATATTAGCATCCCTAGTCCTCACCCTGATCCCCCTCATATACTATAACAAGCTAGAATTAGAGGATGTATTGAGGGAGGAGTGATGAATAAAGAAGTAATATCCATATATGCCCATAACCTAGAGAAGAGATATGACTCAAACACGATATTCAAGGGATTAACGGTCAAATTGGAGGAAGGAGATGTACTCGCCGTCATAGGATTTAGTGGAGTTGGTAAGACAACTCTATTAAAGATACTGGGTTTACTGGCAAAACCGAGCAACGGAAAACTATATATAAATTCAATTGATACAGCCAGATTAAACAATAAACAGCTAAACATGTTGCGTCGAGAGTATATAGGATTTAGTTTCCAAAATCCTATATTTATATCATCCCTAAAAGTAATCGACAACCTACTACTTCCACTACTTGGCTGGAGAAAATCACAAGATATAATTAAATATAAAGAAAATGCACTAGAACTTCTGGATTACCTTGGATTAAAAGAGTTTAAAGATTATCGCCCCTATAGATTGAGCTACGGACAGATGAAGAGAGTGGACCTAGTAAGAGCGATACTTAAAAATCCAAGAATACTAATACTCGATGAACCCACAGCAAATCTAGATGAAGAATCAGCAACCAGAGTTACAGAATTAATAAAGAGATATTGTGATAGAAGAAGAATTGTAATATTCTCTGTAAATAGAGACGAAAAATTACTTAGAATTGCAAATAAACGGATAAATATACTTGATTATAAAGATTAAGCAAGATCATCGATTTAAACGAGTTATTAAATATTTAAGCATCCATCATAATGCCACTCTCAACTTAATAAGCAATAGACATTTCATACTAATGTTCGGGTAATAATTATAGATTCATTCAACTCCATATTGGCACAACAATATATATGCTAGTCTCCAC
>JALUTC010000168.1 GCA_027058345.1 archaeon
ACTTTTTAAATACAGCGTTATGCATTATTGGAGATAATGAATGTTCGACAGGATTTCCTATCAATGCGACCAATTTTGTTTTTGCATCAATCATATAATTATTTTTCGAACAATTATTTCAAAAATGTAAAGATTAAATTTAAAACTTTTTATAAAAAAGAAATATGATTATTTCTCGATATAATGTAAAAAACCAATTATTACACGTGTTATTAAATTTAAGGCAAAGGTTTAATCCTCAGGATAATGGTAGATATCTTATCTCTTCAATAAATTATATAAAAATTTGTAGATATGGAATAAACCCTCATGTAGATTTAAGCTCATTAAAGGATTTATCAAATATAAAAAATATTTTTAAACATAGATATGCAATGGAATATCAGGTTGAATGTTGGAGAGACGTATTATATTCGGACAAGCCATTGGTGATATGTGCACCTGCTGGATTTGGAAAAACGGAAGCATTTCTCCTACCTATCATAGATAAAGTTTTAAGGGACAATTCTTTAGCAATCCTTATATATCCTAGAAGAGAGCTAATCTTTGACCAATTGTATAGAATTCTTGAACTTTATAAAAGGATATTAGAGGTTTATAATAAAAGCTTACGTGTTGGAATTCAGCTTGAAGGAATTGGGAGAACTCTTGAAAGTACATTGTTACGTAATCATAGGTCACCATCCGGTAAAAAATTTGATAGGATAATGGATATAAACAGAATGATGTCTAATTTACATTTTTCAAAAATTAAAAAGATTGCAACTTCTTGGAATAATATTGTTAAGATGGAATTTATAGATAATTATAGAGATAAAGCCATAATAAATATACCGAAAATAAATAAGTGTCCTGTTTGTCACGAAGGAAATATCTATGCAGATGTTTGGTATAAAATAAATTATAATGGTTATAGGGTCGGATTTTTAAATGCTTCAGATTTTAAATGTTCGAGATGTTCAACGAAATTCGAACTATCCTTATCAAAAGAGTCTCACATAAGGAAAAATGTTCATCTTTTATTAACAACCCTTGAATCTTTCGAGATAATGTTAATGGAACCAAACTTTGTAGAATTCTTTAAGAAAAGGTTGAGATTTGTTGTATTCGATGAAATTCATGTATATCATTCAATTTATGGAGCACATGCTGCAAACATTGTTAGAAGGTTAAAGGAAATGATTCCTAGAAGAATTAAATTTATAGGAGCAAGTGCAACAATAGATAATCCTGAGATATTTGGTAAGAAATTTTTTGGAGAAAGAAAAGTTAATGTCATAAGTCCAAAAGAAAACGATAGGAAAAAGCTTGAAGCTAAAGAACATTATTATTTTATAAGGAGTTATCCAAATTTAACATTATCGACATACATTCAGCTTGCAATGTTATTGGGACATTCATTTTTACCAAGAAATAAAAAGATGTTCTTCTTTTTTGATTCAAGAGACTTGGTTTATAGAGCTACGAATCAATTGAAGGATGCCGAAGCTAAAAACCTTTGGAAATTTAGAATTGATCAAAAAGAAATATATTTTAATAATAATACTTGTAAAGGTTTTTCAAAGGATTGTCATGTAGAATGTCCCATATTTAAATCCGGAGAATGCTGGCTTAAATTTTCGAGAATGATAGGAAGGAGCGATTTACCAATCACTGAACCTATAAGTGATTTTATTAATGGGGTTATATCTGGTAAGAGATATAATTTAAATGCAAGAATTGTAAATGCAACGTCAACTTTAGAACTTGGAATAGATGATCCAAATGTTCTTATCGTTGGACAATACAAGGCACCTCATACAATTTATAGTTTTTTGCAAAGGAAAGGCAGAGCTGGTAGAATTTTTGGAGAAGATGTTCACATATTCATGATACTCGGAGATGATCCATCCGACTTACTTTATTTTAAAAGGGCTGATAATATTGTTTCGCAACCTTTTTCCTTACCCTTAGAACCAGATAATCCTTATATTAAATACTTACACGAATTATTAAAAAACATTACTATTGAAATTATAAATTCAGGAGACAATAAACCATTGGTAAGTGCTTGGAATATAATGTTCAGCAAGATACTTTGTGATAAAAAATATAAGCAATTTTTAAAAGATGTACTTAATGTTAAATCCGTATACGAAATTATAACTAAAAGGAAAATTCTTTCCGAAAATGTTTCTAGAATTATTAGAGAAAAAATTCATGAGATACAAAGTATTCTTAAAACATATTGTGCAATAACATCTCCTTCAGAAATTATATATGATGTAATTGAAAAGTTGAATGATTATTTAAATGAATTGCGGAAAGATATTCGGAAGAAAATTTATAAAGATGTTAAAGAATTGGACGAAAAGTTAAGAAATCTTATATTATTTATAAACAAGCGCGATGAAACTTCGGTTAAAAATTTAAAGGAAGAAATAAAGAAGAAATGTATTTATATATTAAGCATTGTATCGGATGAAGTTAAGCTTTATTATATATTGGTAAAGATTCTAGAGAAAATTCCACAAATAATTAATAATATATATTTTGATGAATATAAAGTTAGAAGACTTAGATATGAGATTGAATGTTTAAGAGAATTAAAGAAAGCATTAGACAACATCTCTCTTATAAATGTTATTAAATATCTTCTTAGAAGTTGGTACTTTTATTGTAAGGTATGCGAAATTGAAAATGGAAAATGTATTAAGCAAGGAATGGTTAATTATGTAGAATATCCAATGAAATTTTGTCCTCAATTATCTTATTTTGAAGAGCCTACGAACTTAATATTAAATATTACCAAGGAACCTGAACCTAGAAGAATTAGCGATATAGATGCATTGTTCAGTTATATACCATATAAGACAATAATGGAAGAAAAGTATATAATAACGATTAGACCAAAGGTTGATATAAATACTATTAAATATAAGATAGAGAATGGTGATATATATTATGAAATTGATATTATACCTTCATATCTCGAAGGGAAAATCGATACTATACGAGGGGACATAATAATTGTTCCAGATATTATACATGCTGAGAAGATTAAGGTTGATAATCAGTATGAAACAATTGTTAAATTATGTTTGAAATGCTTTAGCTTTACAGATATATTTTCTAAGGAATGTCCAAATGGACATTCTAATAGTCTAATTCCTGTAAGATTTTATGTGGAACCAATTATTGAGAGAAAATTTTACATAAAAAGAGAATTGGAACAATTATCTAATTTCTTATATCTTGCAGAAATTATCGGCTATATGAAACTTTCACGTCTAAATATAAATGCAGTTGTATATAAATGGAATAAGGATTATAATAGATATATAAGAACAAATTCTAGAATCAGGATTAAGGCAAGGTTAAAGATACCAATGGGATTTTCGATAACAACAAAAGGTATAGTATTAAAAATACCTAGAGAAGCATTGAAGAAAATATTAGATGAAGAAATGAGAAAATTTTTAAAACATAAGAATTCAAATCCTGAGGATGTTTTATTCCATACTGCTTCTCACGTATTACTCATTTTGGTATCATCAATCTCTGGCGTTAATCCAGAATTGTTATGGTATGGGTGGGATAAAGAGAGAGGAATTGTTGCAGTATGGGAGAGATATGAAGGGGGTACTGGAATATGTGACATATTTAGAGATGTCTTTATAAAAAATCCTTCAAGAATATTGAAGGAGTTAGAGAAAATTGTAGAATGTCCTGTTCACAATGCCGAGGAAGAATTTATAAAGCGTGAGGATTATACGAAAAATCCCTTTGAAAAGGATTCCATGGAATATGTAGAGTATGAGAAAATAATAAAAAACTACGACCCAAAGATTAAGAAGAGCGTTATGAGAAAGTTTTACGAAATAATATTAAATGAAGAAAACTTAAATAAATATACTTCGAAATCTATAATTAATAGAATAGCAAAATCTTTAGGATTAGATTATAATAAAGTTATTGATTATTTACCAACATGTATAGATGGATGTCCATTTTGTATAGGTGTAACGTATTGTTCGTCTGGAAAAAATGAACAATATACGAAAATATCATTAAAAGTTGCAAAAAAACTCGTTAGATATTTTAAATCGGCAGGTTTATGAAGGGTAGAATTAAATTTTTTCCAATAGTAAATTTCATAACTGGATCTCCAGGAATTCTAAGAAATGGTGGAATATGGAGATGGATAAAGGTAGAAATAATAAAGAAGAGAATACCAAACATTATGATGCAGGCATTACACTTCGTTGATTTTAATGTAACGAGTAACATTTTTAATAAATGGTTTGAAGGAAGAACATTAAAGGATTGGATAAGAGAGGTTGATAAAAATTACACTCCAAAATTTTTTGTCGACAGTGGAGGGTTTAAGCACTTACATAATAAGGAGTACGACTTATCAGATTATAATATAAAACCCACTCAGGAAGATATTTTTATGCTTCAATTAAGATACGGTGCAGATTTTGTTGCTTCTTTAGATTACCCAATACCTCCAAATTTAAATTATAAGGAGGCTAGGAAAAGGATGGAATTGAGTATAAAAAATTGCTTGAAATTGATGGAATTGGTTTATGATAAATATTCGAACTGTAATGTATTTCCGTATTTAGTTGTACATGGAAGAAATGGATACGAAGCCAAATATTACACTCAAAACCTTTTTAAAAATCTTGAAGAATATGGATATCTTGATAAGCCTTTTGGAATTGCAATTGGGTCTTTAGTTCCAATAAAAAACCATTATGAATTGTTGTTCGAGATTATATGTTCGATTAAAAATGTAATAGAACAATATAAGAAAGTAAACGTTCACGTTTTTGGTATAAGCGGATATATTATACCTTTTTTGATATATCTTGGAATTGATAGCTTTGATAGCAATACATATGTTCAAGCTGCTCAAAATTTAAGGTATATAATGGAAGAGAATTATCAGAAAAATTTTTACGCAATTGATGAAAAGGACTTGGAGAGATGTGGTTGCGAATATTGTTTGTATTTATTAAACGGGGGGATTGAAAATGCGAAGAAGATATTAAAGAGTCGAGGATATTTAAGACACGAATTTAATGGTGAAAGAATAAATAAGTCAAAAATATATTCATGTATTGCAATGCATAATTTGGAGGTTCAAATAAGGTTGATAAATAAATTAAATGGGATGAAATCTAAGGAAGAATTCCTTAATTGGTTGATAAATTATTCTAAGGGAAGATATTCAGGACTAAAATTGATTTCAAAATTATCCGATAATTGATAATTATAATAAGGTTTTGAAGAAGAGAAGATTTGAGAAGAAAAGCTAAGAGGAATATCTTTGGAAGTTTCTTATAAAGAATTTGACGTAAACAATTTCAGATATAAGTTATAAGTTAGATAAAAAATATATTGATTCTACCATACACATTAACAAAACCATACTCGAAATCGAGAACTCATAGATTTATTTTGAAACATTTAAGAAAGAATGATATTCCCTCATCAAAGATAGAAATCGTTACATTATCGGGAAAGTTTGAACCTGTTCCAAAATGTTACGAGATTCATGATACAATCTTAAAGTATTATATTTTAACATCTAGAGCAAGAAAGCAAATAGAATTTGTTGCAAAAAGTTTAAAGAAGTTTATCGAAAAGTATGCAAAAGATTGCATAATCATTGCATATATTACAAATAGGCTTATAGAAAAGTTGTTGAAATTGTCTCAAAAAAATTTTCCCGTAATCCTAATCCCAAAAAAGCCAAGAAGAAAAATCTTACATAGAATTATTTAAAAGAGAAAATATCAACGAATTAATAGAAACCATTAGGAAATTTTTATGAACAATTAACTTTCACGTTATAATATAAAAGTGTATAAAAATTCATTTATTTAAATATATTTTAAACTTGTTATCAAAATATAATTTTACATGGTGAAAGATATTAAAGAATTGGACGAGATTGCCAAACTATTAGCTTTTATCGTTGCAAATCAGGAAAATTATAGCTATGTTGATAGGATTGCAAATGCGAACTCAAAAGATATTATTCTTGCATGTTTGAGAGAAGCTCTTAGAGATTATCACTCAATAATAAGAAGAGGAGATTATAAGGCAGGAGATTTGAAGGTTAACAAAATTGGAGTTGAAAGAGCTTTGAATAAAATATTTCAAATTCATGACAGAAAAGAGTTGAAAGAAGTCATCTCGTTTATTTCTGCCAAAGCTTTAACGTTTTCTGCTAAATATTTGGAAGGTGGTGAATGAATGTTCCTATCTATTAGGGGTCGGGTTTTGATAAATGTCGAAGCTCTTAACATGACGGAATCTGTTGGAAATTATGTAAAACATAGGAAGGTTCCAGTAGTTTTACCCGAATTTAATTATGCGACATATTTCGTACCTGCAATTTCAGGCGAAACAATTGCTCATGGTTATCAGAAAAAACTTGCAGAAATTGCTAGTAATAGAAATTTACCCGTTTGCAAATTGTGTAAAGTTGGAATATTTTTAAAGAGTACAAATAAAGATGTTTTTAGAGAAAGTTTCGGTGTAAATCCTTCTAAAAATGAAAGGGATATAGAAAAAACAATTGTAAGTAAATGTACCGTTGAAGATATAGGTGGTTTCTTATATGCCGAGGCTCCAAATGTAAATAGGACCTCAAGCTTTTCTGTGGGTTACATGATACCAGTGAAGGAGGCAATCGAGTCTGTCATTATTGAGTCTCAATTACATAGCAGATATGCATTAGGTACGAAATTTGTTGAAACGAGGACTACAGAAGAAGGTACTAGAACAATTGGTCAAATGCTATATTATGTTGAAATATCATCTGCACCATACATTTTTAGCTTTGATTTCGATTCTAGATTTGTTGGAAAATATACATTTGTTGTGGATGAAAAGGCAAAAAATAACAATATTGTAAGTGATAATGAAAGGAAAGAAAGAATTGAGGCAGCATTAGATAGTGTTGAAGAATTATTGATTGAAACATGCTTTGGTGCAAAGAAAACAAGATTCTTACCAATAATCTCATGGGAATCAATCGTTATTGCAGTATCTAAAAATGGTGTATTTACAGTTCCAAGTTCTTTCTCAGCAAATTATATAGAAAATAGTATAAATAAATTAGATAGGTACAATAAAGGAACGAAGCTTTTCGTTTATATAAATCCAGAGATTTTAGAGGACACAAGTGAATATATAAAAAAGACGACAAAAGAATTAATAGATTCCTTTTATAAGTATGCGGAAGAATTCGAAAAATATTTAAAACAGAAAGATCCAGAGACAAGAGTTGACTTTAAGAAAATAGTAAGAGAAAGATTGGAAAGCTTCTTTGAAAGAAAGATAGAAGAACTAGCTGCAAGTAGTGATTTAAGATATGTATCAACGATTAAGAAGAAGTATTTAAGAGCAAAGGAAATATTTGAAAAGAAGGGAATCAAGGTTTACGATAAATTCGAAGAGTGTTTATCCGATGCAATTAAAGAGGCTAGAAAATCAATCTAAATCTTTTGAGATATGTCTAAGCTTGTAGGATATGTTGTAGATGTCGAATTTACATGGGGATTTCAATCAAGAATTGTGGGGTTGTCAAAAACAAATCCTTCTTATTTATATCCACCTCCAACAACCTTCATAGGTGCACTAGCTTCAAGTATTGCTAGGAGAAAGTACATTGGAGAAAAAAGGGGAAGAGATTTAATAATTAGATTGTGCAAAAGTTTAGAAGCAATAGCTTTTAGACCATTAAATTGTATACCAATAAGATACGAGGATATAAATAAAATAATTGCTATAAAGGTAGCTAGTGGTGTAAAATATCCAAATCCGAAAAAGATTAGGGAATCGTTTGATTCTCCTGCAAGGGGTAAAACATGTTTAATTAGTTTGGATGAGGATCCTCCACGTATTAGATACGTAGCAATATTTAAAGAGGACGATGTGATAAAAGATATAAAGGAAGAAGATTTCTATTCTATAAATAGACTTGGTTCTAGAGAGAGTATCGTGTCTATTATTAATGTAACAAAATATAATAATATTGAAGTCATAAGAGATTCATATGAAATAACTTCTTATAGTTTTCCTCTAACCACTAATAACAAATTAGGTAAAATTATTTTTCCTAGGTGGGAGTATGAAATGTACATAGATCCAAAAAAAATTCATTCATATACGAGTTATAATCCACTTGAGATTTATAGAAAATTTTCTAATATAAAAATTTTTAGAGTCCCTGTATTAACCGATGTATTATCAAGGCCTCAAGTATATGTTGAATGTAAAACGTGTTATAAAATTGGGAATGAGGTGATTTTAGGATGGTAAATATATCTATTGAATTACCGTTAGATACTAGGTTTTTGAACTTAATAATTTACGAAGGATGTCTATACATTGTCTATAAATATAAGAATAATTCAAATATAAATCTTAGTGCTAATGGAGTTGGAATTACTATTAATACGAACATTGAAGGTAGAAAAATTTTTGAAAATGATAAATCATTTAGTGTAAGATTATCTAAAGCTGGAGAAATCGATAAAAAGCATAAGAATTTAGGACAAGGTGATATTTTACAATATAATAGATTATTTATAAACTATTATAAAACAAATCAAAGAATTCCTGCAAAGAATGCTACATACGATAATATTATAAATATATTAAAAAATATAAATAATTTATTTTTAAATAATAA
>JALUTC010000169.1 GCA_027058345.1 archaeon
GTTAAAGCGCTAAAGGAGAGGATGAAAAAATTACAAGAGAGGATGAATAGGGCAAAAGCTAGAAATGATATGAAAGAGATGTCAAAGGTTTTGAGGGAAATGTCAGAGATAAATAAGAAGATGTTGAAATATATGCTCGTTGCAAGCTTATATACGATATTACCAATATTCATAGCATTCTACTATATTTCATCAAAAGCTTATGCATTAAATCTTGTAGGAAAAAAGTTCGTTAAGCTACCATTTCAAATATTTTTCATAGATTCACTGGGATGGCTAGGGTGGTATATATTTTGCTTCTTCACTCTCTCTCTTTTAACAAAAAGAATACTTAAATTAGAATATTAACCTTTACTTATTTAATTATGGTTGAAACAATATGGGTTGAAAAGTATAGACCAAAAAGACTTGATGAAATCCTAGGACAAGAAGAAATAGTAGCTAGGTTGAAAAGTTACGTAGCATCAAAATCCATTCCAAATCTATTATTCGCAGGACCACCTGGTACAGGTAAGACTACAGCCGCATTAGCATTGGCTAGAGAGTTATACGGAGAAAATTGGAGACAGAACTTCCTAGAATTAAATGCATCTGTTTCGGGTGATACATTGATAGATGTTAGAGTAAATGATAAGAGATGTGAAATAACGTTTGAGGAATTGTTCGAACTTTTTAAAGAAAAGTATCCAACGATAAAGGTTTTCGATGCAGAATATATAAGAACTAAGAACTTAAAGGTATTATCTGTAAGAGAAAATGGAGAGATAAAATGGTTTAATGCCTCCTTTATAATAAGGCATAAAGCAAATAAAATATTGGAAATAACTCTCGAAGATAATTATAAATTAAAACTTACTGGGAATCATTCCGTAATTATTCTAAAAAATGGAAAACTTCATGCAATAAGTGCTTCCGAATTAAAACCTGGAGATAGCCTTCTCTCACCTAATGGTTATGAAAAATCTTTTGGAGAATTAAGATTCTTAAGGATAAGAGATGTAAGAATCATCGAT
Source organism: archaeon (assembly GCA_027058345.1). Lineage (GTDB taxonomy): Archaea > Hydrothermarchaeota > Hydrothermarchaeia > JALTZZ01 > JALUTC01 > JALUTC01. The sequence continues at coordinate 1,014 of JALUTC010000169.1, forward strand.
AGAAATGAATTCGTTTATGATATATCTGTACCAAACAATGAAATGTTTCTAGCGGGAGATGCATCAATACTATTACATAATTCTGACGAAAGAGGTATAGATGTTGTAAGAAGCAGAATTAAAGATTTTGCAAGAACATTACCCATAGGTGATTTCTCACACAAAATCGTTTTCCTAGACGAAGCGGATGCAATGACAAAAGATGCACAACAAGCATTGAGAAGAATAATGGAGATGTTTGCATCAACATGTAGATTTATATTAAGCTGTAATTATTCGAGTAAAATTATCGAACCAATACAATCAAGATGCGTAATATTTAGATTTAAACCATTATCCGACGAGCATATAAGAAAAAGAATATTATATATAGCACAGCAGGAGGGATTAAAATTAACGGAGGATGCAATTAAAGCAATACTTTACATTGCTGAGGGAGATATGAGAAAAGCTATAAATGTATTGCAAGCAGCTTCAGCTTATGGAAAGGAAATAGATGGCGACCTAATTTATAAAATAACATCCAGAGCAAGACCAGAAATTATAAGAGAGATTATAGTTCTAGCATTGAATGGTCATTTTACAAAAGCTAGAGAAAAACTTAGAGAAGTCATGATAACCTATGGAATGAGTGGTGAAGATGTTATAACGCAATTACATAGAGAAACGTTTGCTTTAAAAATTCCTGAGAGAGCTAAAATTGAACTGGTAAACATTATAGGAGAGTTCGATTATAGAATTAGGGAAGGAAGTAATGAGTTAATACAATTGGAAGCATTATTAGCATTTTTAACAAAGTTTGGAGAAGATGTTAGAAAGGGAAAGTACGGTAAAATTTAAATTTATTTTTCTAATAATCTCTTTTCTATCTCCATTATCTCCCTTTCTTCTTCAATCATCCTCCTTATTAATGGTGAGTGCATCTTTTCTATTATCTTTTTTAACCTTTCATCCTCCTTAACATTAAGAGCTCTAACCTTAATCTCAACCGGTTTCCTTTCAACCTTCTCTTCCTTAACTAATCCCATCAACCTTAACAATCCAGGTCTATTTCTATCAACATATTCTCCAATTACTATTTTATCACTTATATCAATGCCTTTCTCCTCAAGTTCTATTGCTTCGTGAATTGAAATAATCCTTTCCTTTATCCAATTAAGCATATCGATAGGTTTATTCAATTTATTCCTTTTTCCTAAACCTGTAACGCATTGCGTTATTACTTCTATATAAGATAGTCCTTCCTTAAATAATGCTTTTTTTATACTTTCCTTTATCAGTTCTGGCGTTAATATTGTATATCTTGCAACATAATTTGCACCAGCGGCGACTGCTAGTTTGCATAAATCGAATGGTGGTTCAACATTTCCATATGGTGTTGTTGTCGTTTTAAGATTTCTAAAAGTTGTTGGTGAAACCTGGCCACCTGTCATTCCATAATTGAAATTATTTGCACAAATTACAATTAAATCAATATTTCTTCTGCATGCATGTATAAAGTGATTTCCTCCAATTGCTGCTAAATCACCATCCCCTGTTATAACAATAACCTTCAATTCTGGATTTGCAAGTTTTACACCAGTTGCAAATGCTATGGCCCTGCCATGAGTCGTATGCAATGAATCCAGCTTAATATAACCTGGTATTCTAGATGAACAACCAATTCCAGATACTAATACAACCTTATCCAAATCTATTTTACTTTCGATCAATGCCTTTACCAAAGAATACATTAATGTTCCTA
>JALUTC010000170.1 GCA_027058345.1 archaeon
CTTATTATACGGTATATTTTCGTATGGTGTTTTTTCACCATTTGGATATAACGTTTTAATTCTATCTATAAAATGAATTACACCATAAGGACAAGCTGCAATGCAATATCTTCTTCCTTTACATTTATCATAATTTATTAGAACGATGCCATATTTATTTTTGGTTATTGCTTTTTCAGGACATGCTTTTACACATGGTGGATTTTCACAATGCATACACTGAACAGGTACAAAAATTCTACGAACGTTTGGATATCTTCCCTGTTCGTATTCAATGACGTATAACCAATAATTTCCCGGTTGAACAAAATTTTCTATTTTGCAAGCGGCAACACATGCTCTACAACCAATACATCTTTTCAAATCAATTACAAGTCCGAATTTAACCATTTATCTCACCTCAAGCTTTATAAATCTTTACCTTGGTATCTGTAAATGAGTTATGTCCGGATATTAAATCTGGATGTAATTCGATTATCCAATTAATCATTGTACCCTCTTTTGCATAATCCGGAAATGCTCTTGCAAACCTTCCATAATGATAGCTTACCGCAACAGTGTCAGGTCTTATACCTTCGGTAAGTTTTGCTATGGCGGTTATTTTACCAATTCTTGATTCTATTATTACCTTATCGCCATCATTTATACCAAGCTCCCTTGCTGTTTTTGTATTTATAAGTACGTAATTATAACTGGAATCGTGTGCAACTTCTCTAAGTATAGGATTTAATGCGTCTTGGCTGGCTTGATTTCTGTACATCCTTTTATATGTTATTAGATAGAATGGATAATCCTTGGCTTTTTTATGAGGTGTTGGAAATGCATGTTCCTTTTTTGGTATTGGAGATAGTTTTATATCTAAAAGCTTATCTATATCATCTTCTTCATACCATTCCTTAAAGACTTCTGCAACTTTTGGATGTTTCTTTATAATTTCCTTAACCTTTTCCTTTGTTATTACAAGATTTTCAGCATAGAAATTTATCTTAGGCTTTCCTTTTCCTTTGAATTTTTTCTCAACACCGCTTAAATATCTTTCTTCAACACTAAGTTTCTTACCAATAAATGCATGCTTTATTGCATATTCAAACGGCTTTCCGGTCTTATCCTCCCATATAATTCTTACATAGTCCTTAGCTTTATAATCCTTTCCTTTTTCAAACTTAACCTTCTTAAGTCCCCATTGTTTATTTAGATTTTCCACGTATTTTTCTAAGAACTCATCTCCAAGTCTTTTTGCGATTTCCCAAAGTATATCCCAGTCCTGATATTTTAGATTGTAAGGATTTCCTACCGGTTGTCTTATGGCGAAATGTCTTGTTCCAGGAGTCCATCTCGTTGGGCTGATATGCCAACATTCCAAATAACTCTTATTTGGTAATACTATGTCGCACATTTGTGCAACCTCATCAAGAACAATACTTATAGAAACGTTGAACGTTTTCTTTAAACCTTCAAACTGTTTCTTTATATCGGATGTTGATACGGGTCTATTTGTTCCATAAAACATTTGCATTTCAGGCTTATATTCCAATCCATATTTTTCAGGCTCGAGTATTGTTAACATAACTTGTTGTGCAACATTATGGGTAGCATGTGGGAAAAAGACACTTCCAGCAAGATCAACTCTTTGTGGTGGATATTCACACTTACTTGGATACATGTTTTTCGGTTTTTTATAAACTCCATGCAATATTAAACCACCTACAGCATCTAAACAACCGACGAGTGCTTGAACAAGCAATGCCGCTCTCCATGTCTGAGAACCGTATTCCTTTGCTGAAAGCCCTCTAAAGCTATGTATTGCTACTGGTCTATATCTGAGCTTCTTTCCATCTATAGTTATAGTAGAACCTATTTTTGCATTTTCTCCGAATTCTAAAGCTATTCTTCTAATAGTGTCAGCTGGAACACCTGTTATCTCTTCAGCTTCTTTCAGATCAATTCTAAATACTTCTTCCTTAAATACTCTGAATGCGGTTTTATACTTTTTACCTTCGATTGTTACTTCGGTATCAAGCTCTATCTCTTCAGCTTCATCATAGGGTACAGCTTTGTTCCTTTTCTTATCCCATACCAAAGGTACTTCTTTGGCTTTTTCACCAAAACCTATCTTCTTCTTTAAGAACTTACCATCCTCTCCAACTAAAAATGGAGCATTCGTATAGTTTATAAGGAATTCTTTATCGATATAACCATTTTCTATTAGAACTCTTGCCATTGCTAATAGGAAAACGACATCGGTTCCTGGTCTTATGGGAATCCATTCATCAGCTTTTGCAGCTAAATTGCTTAACCTGGGCTCAACAACGACGAGTTTCATTCCTCTTTCCATAGCATCTAAGCATGCATGATCAAGCCATCTCGCCCATTGTTCGGCCTCGAAGTAATTAGCCCCCATGTTTATAAGGTAATTACAGTATTCCAGGTCCGGAAGAATTCCATGTCCTCCCCATGTTATCTCATCAGCAACATGTCTTGCCGCTTCACATACGGTTGTTCTATGCACGTTATTTGGTGATCCTAAAGCCTTTAGAAAAGCTTTCATATTTTTGTCTCCCATTAGATATTTCCCATGTCCCCACTGGAAAATGAATTTCCTTGGGTCTTCTTCCATTATTTTCTTTAACCTTTTTGCTATTTCATCAAAAGCCTCTTCCCAACTTATTTCAACGAACTTTGGATCTGCATCCAAGCTTTTATCCGGATTTGTTCTCTTTAAAGGTGCTTTTATTCTGTATGGGTTATACA
>JALUTC010000171.1 GCA_027058345.1 archaeon
AAATAAGACATAAATATTGATAGGGATAGATGATATGCATAAGATGTATCAACATTGAATGCTTTGAAGATAAATGATAGGAGAAAAACATTTATGAGAAATAGTGACAAATTAAAAATAATTGTGTGAGAAATTCCCCTATGTCCTTTTAATTTAAAAATACGATTAAAAATTAATAGGATGAATCTAACGAGAAATATATAAGGGATGAGAATTGCCAAGTATCTATTCTTGAAAATTTTATAAATAATACTTGCTCTATTATCAATATCGGGCAATATGCTGCCGAAAAATATTCCAAGAATATAAATCGGAATCAATTCATCATCTAAGATGAAAAACATTGGAAGTAAAATGATATAGGAGAGGAGAACATGTTCTATACCTTTCATAGGAAATATCCCAAAATAAGAGGTAACGCAACGGTTGCTTCGCACCAAACTGTTACATGTTTTGCATCTTTCCTTATCTTGTTCCACGATATCGCCTCTTTAGTTCTTGCACCAGATAGGCTGCCATCATATTCGATCGCTGTCGTTACATATACAGCATATTTTAAACCTTCAGAAAACTGCGCCCACCATATTATATGATGCTTCGAAATTCCTCCCCCTATAATTAATGCTCCTAATGATTTATTCTTAAATACAATATCCGATAAGTATTTCTCATCTTTCCAAATATTTACATCAAAATCTTTATATCTTTCCTTAAATATAAATATTTGCGTACCAATGCATCCATCCGAAATACCTGGAATGATTACAGGGATTTTATTTTTGTATGCCCAATACAGTATTGAATTTTCGTTTAATCTTTTACCAATTTCCCAGCACAATTCGTATGTCGAAATATTTCTAAATCCTTTCTCATAAATTTCTTCCAATAATTTTTTCATGAACCTTTCTATTACGATTCCATAATTCTCTTTAGGTATGAAAATACTTCCAAGTCTTTGAATACCTCTTTCTGCAAGATATACATCATCAACATCAAACGTTCCTTTATAATAGTTGGAAAATGTTCTTGCTATATCGTGGTCTATTGTACCTGCAGTTGTTATTACAATATCGAACATCTTCCTCTTAATTATCTCTCTTAAGATTCCTCTAACACCTGTTGATACTATATCGGCAGTAAATCCAATAAATTTTATGCAATTTTTGTCATTAAACATTTCTTTTAAAATCTCTTTTGCATTGTATATTTCCTGAGCAACAAAACCACCTATGTTTGATAAACTATCTATAAGGTCTTTGATCGTTGTTTTGGATGAAATGTTCAAATCCTTAACCCTTTCCATATTTTATGAAAATTGCATCATTCTTTGATACCTTCAATTTTATCTCAATTATATCTCCTTCTTTTATTTCAGGTATTTTCAAGCTAGAAATTAAAGCTAGAATTGTATTCCTCACAATTTTCTTGACAAACTCTCCCATGTAAATTTCATCACCATTAATTTTTAGCTCAATATTTTTAGAAGAAGAAATTACCTTACAGTCGTTTATACTTTTCTCTCCCTTGATTATTGCCATCGCCATCTCTCTGCAACTGTTATATCCGCAAGATTTGCAATTTAATCCAGGTAATTGTTTCAAAACATCTTCAAGGTTCATACTTTATTGTAAAAACAATAATACATAAATTTTAAGTAATCAACACGAATTTGTAACAATTTGTATGAAATAATAAAATGGAATGACGATTTGAAAACAAATGTAAACGAAATTGATAACCAATATAAAAATTGGTATCAATTATAAACGAATTATATAATGCAATGATTAATAAGAGGGCGAGAGAAGTATTGAAAAAGATTACTGAAGAAAAGTGTATGCATATGTACAACTATTCTGGAGCATTGAGTCATATTTCTGAGCATAAATTGCTTATAAAGAAGGTTAAAGAATTTAGGAAGAAATTTGAAAAGGGAAGTGCATCTCTTACCATAGAAATAATGAACTTCTTGAAAAATTGGTTAACGAATCATATAAAAGTTGTCGATAAAAAATTGGGAGAATTTTTAGTTGAAAAGAGAGTTATGTGAACCTTATACATATACTATATCTATAAACTTCCCTACCATCCTTCCTTCCATACAATTTTTTACTTTCAGAAATTTTTGCGCCCATTTTCTTCATCATTCTTGCAATCTTTCTACCAGCATCCTTCGATCCTATATATAAATCTATACCCTCTTTTAATTCTTCGATCTTTGTTATAAAAGCCTTTCCATCGTATATCCTCATTTCTTCCAATTTTTTCTCAATGAAATCTATTATATTTCTGTCAAAATTTCCTCTTATTTGTAAAATTGCTTCGTAATATTTGCTTCTCTTCCTGATACAATCCTTACACAATGTCATCTCAACATTAAATCCTATTTCCTTTTCATATCTTATCTCAATATCTTCGAGATATGCATTTATTACTAGTTTTATTTTATCATTGTCTAAAACATATGAAAAGGAATAAGAATCAATAGGGACTTTAGGTTTAATTTTATCCGAAATTTCATCTTTAATTGCATTGCTTATTGCCACTTCTGGATCATAATCGTAGAATATCCATTTACCTCTCCTAAATATTTTTCCACAGTCCTTACAATACTTTATTTTTATATCTGATATTTTGAACAATTCCTTCTCCTTTGCATAACATTCACTGCATAAATTTTCTATCAATTTATCCGTTATCTTTCCACATATTGGACAAAATCTTTTCATAATCTTAATATG
>JALUTC010000172.1 GCA_027058345.1 archaeon
GGATTATAATTTATTTAAAAGATTGTTCCCAAATCTTGCAAAAGAAATTGAAGAAAATAAATGTCTCACAATAAGGATATCTTCTGTAAGAACTGATTTAAAATATGCTGAAAATAAATTGAAAGAAAGTTACGAACCTGATGTTATCGATTTTTTGAGAAGATGTAACAATGAGGAGGAAGGATTAAAGGTAATAGATTTCCTGGAAAAATCTGGAGAAATATCAAAGGAATATGCAGAAAAGCTTAGAAAGCAATTGAAAGAGAAAGGTATAAGAAGTTTTGGTAGTAAAAAAGAATGGGGCTATTATTATAAATTCTTCGAGGAATGCTCAGAATAAAAATATTAAGATACATACCAGAAAAAAATGAAAAATATTTTGAAGAATATATAATACCTAAACCTATGAAAGTTATCGATGCAATCGAATATATAAATGCTAGATTTGATGCAAACATTTCTATAAGGTATTATTGTAAGGTAGGAAAATGCAAATCTTGTTTTGTTCTCGTCAATAAAAAGCCCGTACTTGCATGTAAAAAGATTGTAGAAAAGGATTGCACAATAGAGCCAATAGGTAACCCTATAAAAGATTTTGTACATGTTTGAATTCAAAATTTTATACGAAGATGGAAATGCAAGAGTATGCAAGATGATAATTGGTAGCAAGAGTGTAGAAACTCCTCTATTTTTACCGGTAGCAACAAAAGGTACCGTTAAATTGATAACGTGGAAAGAACTTGAAGAAATTGGTTACAAAGCAATAATAACAAATGCATTAATAATGTATTTCAAACCAGGATTGGATGTTATAGAAAGGTTTGGTTCGATACATAAATTCTTTGGATTTAACGGAATAATATTTACAGATTCTGGAGGATTTCAAATGATTAGACAAGGATTCTTGGAAAAAATATCTGAGAATTATGCAATATTTAAATCACCGTTTGATAATTCTAAACATAAGATTTCTCCGGAATTTTCGATTGAAATTCAAAAGAGACTCAAGTCGGATGTAATGTTAACACTAGATATTTGCCCAGAATATACAAAAGATTATGAGAAGATAAAAAAAGCGACAATGTTAACAATTGAATGGGCAAAAAGATGTAAAACTGTTGCAAAAGATTCCACACTCTTTGGGATAATTCAAGGAGGAATATTTAAAGATTTGAGAGAATATTGTACAAGAGAATTGATCAAGTTGGATTTTGATGGATATGCAATCGGAGGATTATCAATTGGCGAACCTAAGGAAGTCATGTACGATATATTAAAGTTTAATGTAAATCTATTACCAAAAGATAAGCCTCGCTATTTCATGGGACTTGGATCTGCTGAAGACATTTTAAAATGTATAAGTCTAGGAATCGATATATTCGATTCAGCATTTCCAACGAGGAATGCTAGACACGATACTGCATATACATTTCATGGCAAAATAATAATAAATCGTGCAAAGTATAAATATGATACGAGACCATTGGAAGAAGGTTGTAATTGTTTCACATGCAGGAATTATACGAGAGCATACCTTCACCACTTATCTAAGGTAAACGAATTTTTATATAAAAGGTTACTAACAATTCATAACCTATTCTTCCTAAAAAGACTACTTGATGAAACAAAAAAGGCAATAAGGCAGGGATACTTTGACGAGATCTTAAAGGAAATGAATATCAGATAGCGTAATATTCATCACCACTCAGTCCCAGCCACACTCATCATTCATTAGAGTATGTAAAGAGTTTTATCTTTAAAACCTTCTCTAACTTTCTAGCAAGTTTATCATCAGGAACCATTTCGTAATTTTCAATCCTAGCAATTACCGACTCTTTCTCTTTTAAGATTTTTGCAAGCTGTTCTCTTGTCATTCCCATCCTTTCTCTTGCTTTTCTAATAATGTCGCCGTAATTTTCAACAATCTCAGGTATTTCAATATCATATGTTTTTACACGCTTTTCTACCGATATACTTCTCTTTTCAATTATCTCCTTACCAAACTTCATGCAATTGTTACATACTTTTAATATTGTTGAATTAATTTTTATCGTTCTTAATTTTTCAACACTTCTACCACAGATTTCACATGTTTGCATAAGAATCACCCATATTTAAATTATGTATTTCTTCACGCTTTTTATTGGGATGACAATGTTGCAAAGTTTTTCAAAATTTATATCCTTTATAATTTTTATATCAAAATTTTTATATTGTTTTATATCTATTCCAGAGATTCTTAAAAATTTAACCATTAACTCTTTCTTATTTTTAATTATATATTTTTCGTCCAATGATTCAATAGAATTCATTATCTTATCCATATCTTTATCGGATAATGTAGCTCTCGTAACAAATATGCAACATGGTATTTCGAAAACTTCCGAATAATCATATTCTTTTACATTCTTAAGCTCTATGTTATATGGCATCCATATGCTTATTACATCCAATGTTCCAGATTTAAAGTCTTCAACAATTTTACTCGCAGATGTATAATAATGTATTTCTAACTTATTTATATCAATCCCTTTCATTTCAAGAATTCTCATGGAAAATTGCTCCATCGAAGATAATGGTGTTGTTCCTAACCTAATTTTTTCAGCCTCTCTTAAATTGAAACCTGCTTTAGTTATAAAATAACTCCCTCCTATGCTTCCAA
>JALUTC010000173.1 GCA_027058345.1 archaeon
AGATTATTTCGTTCAATGATATTTCTTCTGGATTAATTACTACCTTTAAAATTCTTAAATCGTAATAAAAATCCAAATCTATTATTCCGTTGAGTTTTTCCAATCTACTCCTTAAAATCCTTTCATCATCTATACTCTTAAGGTTGGGAATTTCAATATAATATTCATCCTTATATACATTGTATCCTATTTTTTGAATCTCCCTTATAATATCTTTAAGCTCTATTCTTTCATCATCGTACGTAACATATGCTTCTCCTAGAGTAAATGATACCTTTGCATCTTTTACACCATTTAATGATAAAAGTTTATTTTTTATGGCATTTTCGCATGCAACACAATGCATTCCAATGATTTTAAGTTTTGCTTTTTTCATAGTTTAATATGGAAGAATATATAGACCCTGTATGTAAGATGAAAGTTAGTAAGGATACGCCATATAAAACAGTTTATAAGGGAAGGGTATATTATTTCTGTTGTGAACATTGCAAGGAAGAATTTGAGAAAAATCCTGAGAAATATATTTAATCCTTAACACAGATATAAAGGGTTGCAACATTGAATGTTAACCCAACTTTAAAAGCTTTAAATCCATTTAATGAAATTTCTTCAACAATATCTTCGTTCGAAAATTTTATTATCGATTCTCTCAAATATTTATATGCAAAATAATTTCCCGATAAAATATAACCAATAAAATTCACAATTATCAAATATATATTTTTATATATTAGTTTTAATAAATTGTTTTCTGGAAGAGAGAAATCCAGTATTAGAAGTATGCCATCCTTTTTAAGTACTCTATGAGCTTCTTTTAAGAATTTTTTTCTATCGATTAGGTTCCTATAAACGAATGCCAACGTTATTGTATCGAATGATTCATCCTTAAAAGGAAGGTTATGGGCATCGGATATTATTAGATGTGCATCCGTTTTTGTTTTTGCTATTTTTATCATCTCCTTGCTTATATCTATTCCGTATTTTTTCCCTTTTAAAAATTTTAAAACCTTACCACTTCCAGTACCGACATCCAAGATTCTTCCTCTTGAAAATCGTCTCAATATTTTTCTCCATTTATCATCCAATCCAAGAGAATTTATCGTATTAATTAAATCGTATCTTTTAACAATCGAGGAAAACATTCTTCCTATAATATTTTTAGGTAGCATGTTTATTCATTGAATTTTTATAACCTTTTTTCCTCTTTCCTGAGGTATAATCTTTATTTTTGCATTTTTGAATTCCTTTCTCAACTCCTTTCCTTCGAAATATCTATCGAGAAATATTGCCAATGCAGCAACTTCGCTATGAGGTTGATTTCCAATTGCAACGTTATAATCTGCGATTTCATATACCTCTCTTGGAACCTTTTCCGAACCAACAACTACCAATAAATCAACCTTCTCCTTCTTTATTTTATCTATTATGTCATCTATATTTATGCCATACATTGTTAGGTGCACGATTTTACCATTCTTCTTCCATTCTCTAAAAAATTTTCTCCAATTTTCTTTTACATCTATGAAGAAGTCGTTTCCAAATCTTTCAACAACCTTTTTAACGCTGTTTATCACCTTTTCGTCGTATTTATCCAAGATTATTCCATTAGCACCAAAAGCCCTCGCAACCAATGCTACGTGTGTTGTAATTCTCTTATCCCTCTCAGGCCTATGACCTAATCTATAAACAATTATCATATAATACAGTAACTTTTTTCCGATTATCATTTATCGTTTAATATTAGAATTTTAATATTTATAGAGATATTTAGTAAATTTTGCAAATTCAAGAGGATATAATTTGCTAACCTTAATTTAATGTAATTATGAGTAAGGCGTTAATATTAACGTTAGGATTTGAAACAAAATTCTGCTACAGAGCAATATTAAGGCATGGAATAGAAGAAGGGGATCGAGTAATATTAGTAACTGCAGGCTTGGTGGATAAGGTAAGGAAGGCATACGAAGATATAAGACTTTTCATCACAACATCTTTTGGAGAGAAGGTTAAGGTAGAGTTGATGGAAATAAATGTGAGAGATTTTACAAATGCGATCAAGAGATTAATGGAGAAGCTTTTCGAACTAAAGGATTACGAACTTATAATAAATCTAAGCGGCGGCATGCGAGCATTGATTCTAATAGTTCTTTTCTCTCTAATAATTTCAAGGATAAAGAATATAAAGGTAGAGATAGAGCTCGAAGATTTATCAGGAGTTATAAATATTCCTGAGCAGTTAATAAATATAATGGAACTGGGAAGGAGGTTGACAGATGATAGGATAAAGATACTAATGGAAATACATAAAGGATCGAACGATGTTAAAACGCTTGCCAGTAAATTAAATAAGGATGAAAGTACAATTAGAAGGAATATAGGAATACTTGAAGAGATGAAACTTGTAGAAATTTCCAAAAGAAAGCCATTAATATTTAAACTAACGGATATTGGAGAAATATTTGTGAAACAAAAAGAACTTCAAGAAAAGAAAGCATGAAATTTTTTGCACTTTAATAATATTTTGTCAATCAAAAAACTCCTAATTTCTCTTTCTTAATTCTTCTTTCATACCTTTTATCTATTACTATTGTAACGATGTCACCATCTTCCAAAATATGATTCAAACCAACTCTTTGTCCTTGAA
>JALUTC010000174.1 GCA_027058345.1 archaeon
TTTTACAATAGGAGTTTTTATAAGTATATTTGTCATGTTTATAACAATATATTTAATATTTGATTTTTTACTCAAAAAGTTTACGATTGAGGAATATAAGGGAATTAAGGGAGCAATGCTTGTAATTCCTGGTGTAACTGTTCCTTTGATTGAAGGTATTGTTGCAATATTTTTGGCAGTGGTTTTTCACGAATTTTCCCATGGAATTGCAAGTAGAGTAGAGAATATAAGTTTGAAAAGTATGGGAGCAATATTTTTCCTTTCAATACCTATAGGTGCATTTGTTGAACCTGATGAAGATGAATTAAGGAGGAGAAGTTTATTATCGAGGATTAAGGTGTATTCAGCTGGATCCTTATCAAACATATTATTAGGAATGATTGCATTATCGATTTTACTTCAACCAATATATTTCAACGGTGTTCTTGTAATAGGTGTGGATAAAAATTCTTCCGCTTATGGAATTTTAAAGGAGGGGGATATAATTTATGCGATAAACGATTATAAGATAAAAAGTGTAGAAGAATTGATAAATGTATTGGATAAATTTAAACCTGGGGATAAAATTTTCATTGAGACGAATCGTGGAAAATTTACGATTACATTATCCGAGAGAAATGGGAAGGCATATATTGGAATTCAGATAATAAATAAGTACAAAAACGATTTTTATAAATTTGTTCATGGTTTAATTTTCTGGATATTTCTATTAAATGTTGGAATAGGAATGATAAATCTCCTACCAATTAGTTTTGGATTTGCTGCAACGGATGGTTATTATATAGTAAGGGATATATTAGAGGAGAGGTTTGGTGAAAGAGGAAACATTCTATCCAAAGTCATTGGTATCTTTTTCTCTGCAATCCTCCTGCTACTACTAATCGTTTAACAAAAATATGACTTAAATGACTTAAATATAATTTTAATTATTTATAAATATGGTGTGGATTGGAAAACATTACAAATTTGACAGAAACGAATTGTCAGGATCATTAGGAGATTTGGGTACATTATTACCATTAGCTTTAGGTTTAATATTATTGAACGGAATATCACCAGTAGGAACATTATTCATGGTTGGAATGTTTTATATACTATCTGGAATATATTATAAAGTTCCAACACCTGTTCAACCAATGAAAGTCATAGGAGCATATGCAATAGCAAATTACGAGACAATTACTCCTAATATAATTTATGCGAGTGCATTGTTAATAGGAATAATACTTGTATTTCTAGGAATATCTGGATTAATATCGTTGGGAAAATATGTTCCAAAAGCAGTTGTTAGAGGAGTACAAATCAGTGTTGGAACCGTTTTATTGATTCAAGGTTTGAAGTTTATAATAGCTCCACCGAAGCAAGGAATTGTGCCGGAATTTCAAATACAACTAAGTAATATTTCGATATTTGGTATTTCAGCTTATTTCCTAATCGGAATAGTAGCACTTATAGCAACGTTTTTACTGTTAGAAAACAGAAAGCTTCCAGCTGCGTTAATAATAGTATCTGCTGGATTTGTGATAGGATTAATTTTAAAGAAACCACATGTTGAGCTAGGTATTAATATTCCTGAACCAATATTTCTATCGTCAAGTATAAGTATGAACGATTTATTGACAGCATTATTTCTTTTAGTAATTCCTCAGCTTCCAATGACGATTGGAAATGCAATAATTGCACAACATGATTTGGCGAAGACATATTTTGGAGATAAAGCCAAGAGAGTTACGTATAGAGCATTGTCGATAAGTCAAGGATTGGCAGATATTGCATCGTTCATATTTAAGGGAATGCCCATGTGCCATGGTGCTGGAGGATTGGCTGCACATTACAAATTTGGTGCTAGAACTGCTGGAAACAATATAATCATAGGTAGTATTTTCTTAGCGATAGCAATTCTCTTTGGAAATTCTTCAATTGAATTACTTCAACTAATACCATTTTCAATACTTGGAGTATTACTATTCTTTGCTGGAGCAGAGTTGATGACGATGATAAAGGATTTGAAGGATAAGAAAGAATTCTTTGTTGCATTGGTTATGATGGCTATAACTCTTGTATCAAATCTTGCGTATGCATTTTTCTTAGGATTAATCTTGCATTACTTTATAAAGAGAGGAATATTTAAGGTATAATTTTAATTTTTAACCATTATGAAGTACATAATTCTTGTAATTGATGGAGCTGCTGATTATCCTGTAAAGGAATATGGTTACAAGACACCATTGGAATATGCAAATCTCGAAAACATTAGAGAGATAGAAAAATTTTCCGAGGTTGGTTTGGTTAAGACATTATTCGAAGGAATGGATTATGGTTCGGATGTTGCAAATCTAACAATTTTGGGATATGATCCTAGGAAATATTTAACAGGAAGAGGGGCTTTGGAAGCAGCTGCTTTGAATATTGAATTTAAGGAAGGGGATATTGCATTTAGATGTAACTTTATAACCGTAATTAATAATAAACTTATTAGTTACAATGCAGGGGGTATAACAACGGAAGAATCAAGAATATTGATTGAAGAATTGAACAAAGAATTTAGTAATATTGGAAAATTTTATACTGGAATAGGATATAGGAATATTTTTATCACAAATTTACCAGTCTATGATGTAAAAACATATCCCCCTCA
>JALUTC010000175.1 GCA_027058345.1 archaeon
ACCTTTTTTCGACATAACTTCTAAGCTCTCTTATTTCTTCATAAACATGCTCGAACCTCTTATCGACATAATTTTTGAGGTCATCGAACTTTTTATCAATCTCGTTGAATCTTCTGTTGGTATCGTTTTTGAAATCCTCTAAGGTTTTAGCGATAGATTCCTGTTCTTTTCTCATTTGGATAATTACTAGAAGCAAAACCTCGGCATCACTCAATTTCTTTCCCTCTCTAATTTTATTAACTATTCTTTCAAACGCTTCTTTTACTACAGTATCGATAAGAGTCGAAATCATATCTATATTCAGTTGCCTTTTTATAACCTCAGAAAATATTTTAAAGAACTAGCTGATATAATCTTTGCAGAAAAAAATAAAATTTTTTATGGAATTCTTTAATCGTGAGAAAGAGATTCAAGACCTGTTGAATATGATAAGGCAGGAACCAAATCTTATAACGTTTATCTACGGGCCGATAAATTCAGGGAAGACGAGTTTGATGTTGGAAGTGATAAAGAGGTTACCGAGGGAGTATGTTGCTTTTTATATAGATTTGCGAGGTTACGCAGTGACGAGGCGGGAGGAATTTTTGAAGGTGTTGTTTGAGACGTATGATGAGGAAACGTTTAGGAAAAAGGTTTACAACATATTGAGAGGTGTTGAAAATTTTCATAAGGCAATACCTATCCTTAAACATATCTGGAAGGAATTCTTTAAAATAGAAGAGGTCTCCGACGCTTTTAAGCATGTGGAAAACTTCCTCCAAGAATTATACAACAAAGGTCTTAAACCTATTATTATTTTCGATGAACTCCAAGTCATTAAAGATATCAGAATTAATAACTTCCTGATCTATCGCCTCTTCAACTTCTTCGTCAGACTTTCTAAAGTCCTTCATATATGCCACGTCTTCGCAATAACCTCTGACTCAACTTTTATCGAAAGGATATATAACGAAGCAATGCTACAAGGTCGTTCTAGATACTATTTGGTTGATGATTTTGATAAAGAGACAGTTGAGAAGATATTAAAGGAGAAGGGATTCAGTGATGAGGAGATTGACATAGTATGGCGATATTTTGGGGGGAAGCCGATATATCTTGTTGAGGCGATACAAGCTAAGAGAGTAGGTAAAGATGTAAAGGAATTATGTGAGGAATTTTACAGGTTGAGGAGGAGGCAGGTATTGGATTTGCTGTATAAATTAGAGGAAGAGAATAAGAATCTTTTTGATAGGGTGACAAAGTTTTTGAAAGGGTTTGAAACAAGGGATAAAATTAAGTATAAGAGAATTTCAAAGGAATTGTCTTGGCTAATCAACAATAACATATTATTCCTAGACCCTGCTAATGAAATAATCAAACCTCAATCTCACCTCGAACTACTAGCTATAAGAAATATCCTAAAAGAGTTTAAGCCTTAAAGAGATTACTTCTCATATCCTTGAATTTTTAAATTAGAACTATTCCTTTAGGAAATATTTCCTATGCCAACGATATGAGGATTTTATCATTTCCACGATATCACGTTTAGGAAACCATTTCAAATATTCTTTGGCTTTTTTATTACTCGCAACCAATATAGGTGGATCTCCTTCTCTTCTCCTGGCTTCAACAACCTTAAAGTCATGGTTTGTAATTCTTTTTACTATTTCTATAATTTCTTTTACACTGTATCCCTTTTCGCTACCTAAATTGAAAACGTTACTCTTATCCTCTTCGAGAAGATATTCCAAAGCTTTTATATGGGCATCAGCCAAATCCAAGACATGAATGAAATCCCTTATGCAAGTTCCATCCTTTGTATCATAATCGGTTCCATAAATCTCCACATATTCTCTTAAACCAAGTGCCGCATCCAAAACTTTTGGTATGAGATGTATTCTATGAATATATCCGATTTCTCCATCAGCTCCAGCAGCGTTGAAATATCTCAAGCTTATATATCTTATCCCATATGCTTTTTCGAAACTTTTCAAAGCCTTTTCAACGAAAAGCTTACTCTCTCCATATGTATTTATCGGATTCAACGGATGCTTCTCGTCTATAGGTATATATCTCGGATTCCCATAAACCGCTGCGCTTGAAGAAAATATGAAGTATTTTACTTTATGTTCAACCATTTTTTTTAGTAATGTCAACGTTTTGCAAAAATTGTTCTCGTAATATTTCTCCGGATTTTTAACGCTTTCCTCAACATCTATGAATGCTGCGAAATGTATAACGGCTTCGATTTTATACTTTGAAAAAATCTTATCCAAAAGATTTTCATCTCCAACATCTCCAACAATAAGATCGCTCCATTTTACAAATTCTTTACAACCCTTGCTCAAATTATCCAAAACTATGAATTCGTAACCTTTCTCGTACAATTTCTTACATACGTGTGACCCTATATAACCAGCACCACCTGTTACGAGGAGCATTCCTTTAACCTCTATCTATAGATTTGATTTTTAATAAATTTAAAGCTCCTTTCCATAATATTCTCTAATGGTAGCTAACAAATATCCAAGCAGTTACGGGAAAAATTTTCATGTTTAAGTCATAAAGATTATATGCAAAAAAGCTTAAAGTCTTCATTAAGAATACATCGAATTCTTTCATACAACAAAGATATCGATTCCCAATTTTTTGCAAGT
>JALUTC010000176.1 GCA_027058345.1 archaeon
TTCTACATTTATCCCATATTCTTCCTTTAGCTTCTCATCGATATAAATCATAAAATAAATATAATATGTTAGAAACTAAGATTGAAATAAGAATGATAGGACATATTTTAGAGAGACAAATAATATTTAAACTTGCTGAAGCGATTAAGGATTTGGATGTTGAGATAATGCACGTGGATGTAAGTTTCGCAGCATTAAAAGCAGGAATTGAAGAAAGAATGCCAAGTGTTATGACATTTTTCCTCGTTGGAAAGGAAGAAGATAAGAAGAAGGCTCTCGAAAGAATAATCGAACTTGCTAGAGAAAACGACATAAAAATAGATTATATAAGGGAGAGGAAATGATAAAGATAAAGATTTGTGGTATAACAAATGTGGAAGATGCAATCTTTTGTTCAAGATTTGCAGATCTAATTGGTGTAATAGTTAATGTTCCGGTTAATTCACCTAGGAAAATTCCCATAGATAGAGCGAGAGAGATATTTTCGAAGGTAAGCTTTGTCGAAAAAGTTGTTGTGACAATGGTTAATGACGTGGAAAAAACATTAAATATTGTTGATGAATTAAATCCAGATTATATACAACTTCATGGAAATGAAACTGTAGAAATTGTTGAAGAATTGAGAAGAAATATTTCGTGCAAAATAATAAAGGCCATAATTGTTGAGGACGAAAGATCGATAGATATTGCGAAGGAATTTGAAAGATATGTATCTGCAATAATACTGGATAGTAAAAAGAGAAATTATATAAAGGGAGAGAGACATGATTGGAGAATTTCTAAAGAAATCGTTAAACATGTTAATGTTCCGGTATTTTTAGCTGGAGGGATAAATGAGAAGAATGTTATCGAAGCAATAAAATTTGTAAAACCTTATGGTATAGATGTATCATCTGGTGTGGAAAAATATCCTGGAAAAAAGGATTACAAAAGGGTTTTGAATTTATATCTAAATATTCAAAAGGCATTAATCGAAGAAATCAATTCTGAAAGAATCTTTAAAGACTTTAAACTTTTATAAATAGGGGTTGCAAATACTATAATGTCTATACCTATCTTTTTATAACGATTAATCTTGTCCAATACTTCATCAGCATTGCCTGATATCGTGAAGTTTTCAATGAGAAACTTTTCGTATAATTTTAATTTCGAATAATCATTCAATACCTTTTTAATATCTTCATATTTATCTTTTAAGGAAAATTCTTCTAGAAAGCTTTTCGGATAACCAGTGAAGACGTAGGCTGCAGATATAACAAGTCTTTTGTAATTCTTATCATTATCTGGCAATATCAATGATGGAGCATAACATGCTTTTATTACTTCTTTTCTCATATGTTTCATAGCCCACTTTAAAAATTCTTCGTTTGAAAAGTTTAACAGAATCCCATCAGAAACTGATGACAATTTCCTTATCGAAACCTTACCAGATGCTGCGGAAAATATCTTTATAAAATATTTTTTCTTTAACTCTAGTACAAATTGAATAATTTTATTTATAGATGGTTTAAGATTAAAATCTGCTAATGCTCTAAAATCACCTACACCTATAGAGAGAAAGAATCTATCCCTGTAAAATTTCATCAACGTAATGCAAAACCTTTCTATTATATCAAAACCATTTAAAAACGGAGATATTATTCCTGTTGAAACCTTACTCCTTGTATTTTCTAAAAGGTATGGAACAATTACAAACGGATGCTTATAATTTATATTTTCTCCAACAAATATATAATCGAATGCCCTCAAATATTTTAATATATATTTTATATAATCAATGGGAACATCTCCATTTATATTTATCCCAAACATTTATCCAATTACTTTACAAATTATTTCGTCAAATCCTTCATGAAAATCTTTTGAAATTAAAATCTTTGAAATATTATCCTCAAAACTTTTCTTCCTCGTTATAACTCCATCGAATAAATTTTTAGGAACAGAGTTATCAGATATTGCGAAAATTCTTGGAGTTTTTACATGTCGTATTTGTTTCATGTAATATCTTATCTCCTCTATTTTCCTTTCAATTCCTCTCCTATATCTAAACGAAATTATGAAATCGTTGCATATTTCAGAAATGGCAACGGACAACGATGCAATCTGCCAGGGATTTCTGGACAAATTTACATCGAATATCCCAACGTCACGGTTATATCTCATACAAATTATAGATGCATATGTAAATGCTTCATAAGAATCGTTATCCATTATCCATATTCTATCGTACATTTCTAAATCCTTTCCTTCATAAATCTTCTTGATCAATAATCCACGCCTTACCTTCATATTTTTGTTTTTCATTGATTAATATGTGTGGAATAGCAGGATACGTTGGCGATTATGATGCGAAGAGCATATTATACGAGTGCATAAAAAGATTAGAATATAGGGGATATGATTCTTATGGTTATGCAATTATTTCATCAAATAAATTATTCGTTGAGAAAAACGTTGGGTATATAAAACCTATATCATTAAATGTTAGAGCAAATATTGGAATAGCTCACACAAGATGGGCCACGCATGGAAAAGTATCTAAAGAAAATGCTCACCCTCATACTTCTTGTAATAATTTAATAGCTGTTGTTCACAATGGAATTATAAAAAATTTCAAAGAATTAAGAAACGAATTAATAAATAAGGGACATAAGTTTAAATCAGAAACGGATACAGAAGTTGTTGCACATTTAATCGAGGAATATTTGAAGGAAAATGATTTCGAAGAGGCTTTTAGAAAGGCAATTCTTAAATTAAAGGGAAGCTTTGCAATAGCTGCAATATATGTAAATCAACCAGATAAGATATTGATTGCTAGAAATGAAAATCCTTTACTTATAGGTATTGGTAATTTTGGAAACTTTATAGCTAGCGATGTAAATGCATTTATAAAATATACAAAGAGAGCAATTGCTCTGGATGACTTCGAATATGGAATAGTGACGAAAAATGGATTCGTTATTAAAGATTTATATACAAAAAGGAAAATAAAAAAGAGTGAGATAAGAATTGACTGGGATGAGGATTTGGCTCTAAAAGAAGGATATGAACATTTCATGCTTAAAGAGATAAATGAAGAACCAATCGTCGTAAGTTATGCATTGAATATAAACTTCGATGAAAATATTCTTAACCTATTGTTGAATTCCTCAAAAATATACTTGATAGGTGCAGGCACAAGCTTACACGCTGGAATGCATGCAGAATATTGGTTTTCGAAATATTGCAGAATACAAGCAATTGCAACAGATGCAACAGAGCTTTTTGAAAGATGTGTTGTAGATAAAGATACGACAATCATCGCTATATCTCAATCAGGAGAAACCTATGATACATTGGTTGCCATGAAAGAGGCGAAAAAGCATGGTGCAAAAATAATATCTATAGTAAATGTTCCTGGATCCACAGCTACGAGATTATCCGATTATACAATTTTGCAAGGTGCAGGTGTTGAAGTTGCAGTTTGTGCAACGAAGACATATGTTTCTCAATTAGTTATCCTGCTAAAATTAATACTCGAATTATCAAAAAGGCTTGGTTATTATGATGGATTTTTGGATGAAGAAATTTCCTCTTTAAAGGAAAAGATAGAAAATGTCCTTAGAAATTGTAATGACATAAGAAAGGTAGCGAACGATATGTTTAAATCGAAAAATTATCTGTTTTTATCTCGAGGTATAAATCTTCCATCTGCATATGAGGCAGCATTGAAATTAAAGGAAATAACATATTTTCATGCAGAGGGGATGAGTTCTGCAATGTTAAAACATGGTACTATATCTTTAATAGATGAAAACATGGAGACTATATTTCTAATACCTGGAAGTGGTAGAAACAGGGAGAGAATTATAAGTAATTTGCACGAGGTTTTATCAAGGGGAGGAAAGGTTTTAGCAATAACTCCAAAAGAGGTTAAGGATGTCGTAAATATAATCGTTCCAGATACTTCTGAAGATTTACTACCAATAGTATTTGCTCCTGCATATCAATTACTAGCATATTACGTTGCATATAAATATGGAAGAGAAATTGATAAGCCAAGACATTTAGCAAAATCTGTTACCGTTGAATAATTTCTTCTAAATATTCTTCAAAATCCTTTAACTTTATATTAAAGTCCTTTAGGAATTCCATATTCTTACATACGTTATCTCTTAAAGCCATCTTGTACATTTCTCTGTCGAGAAATCCTCCGAAAATCTCCGACAAATAACATATTACATAAAATAAGGGCTTTGGAATTTTAAACTTCAACCTTTTCTTTCCCATCTTTTTTATAATCATGTCTACAATTTCTTCGACAGTATAACACCTTTTTCCGCAAACATTATAAATTTTATAAAACGTTCTCTCGTTATTTATAGAATCGACAACAATTCTTGCTAAGTCCTTAACATATATAATCTGCCAACACCCCGAAGGCATTACTGGAACGATTGGATATTTGGATATCATCCTTATCAATTCATTTATAGATTTATCCTTTTCACCAAAAACAACAGATGGTCTAAATATTGTATATTTTAATCCAGATTCTATAAGAGCCCTCTCCCCCATTAACTTTGTTCTGAAATATTTCGTATCAGCATGTTCTACACCATTTGCCGTGATTAATATGAATCTATCGACACCTTTCTCCTTACAAACTTCTATCAAATTCTTCACACCTATATAATGAACATCTTCAAACCTTTGCTCCTTCTCTCTTATAATTCCAATAGAATATATTACGGAATCGAAATCGAGGTTTTCATAAGACTTTTTATCCAAGATATTTCCAGAAACTATTTTGGCATCCTCTCCTAAAACCTTTTTAGCTTTGTCAAAATTTCTACAGAAGCATATAACTTCGAAGCCTCTCCTCTTTAATTCGAAGTAAATTTCACTTCCAATAAATCCAGATGCTCCGGCGAGAAATACTTTCCTATACATATTAACGGATATGACAGCAACTTGTACATGAAAAACTTCTTGGTGGTTCTATTTTTCTCTGAATATGACATGAGTAACATTCGCTTGGTTTATAATATTTATTTCCAACGAAAATTTCTATCGAATAATTATATTCTTTTTCCAAATATTTTTCAAGCTGAAATGCTATGTTGTCAAATCCTTGAAATACAACACTTTCATTTCCTTTAACTATTAACGTTGGAACGGCAAAGCTTCCGGTTTTGTTTATGATTATAGCCATGTATAAAATTGCTTCCCTGCTACAATTTGTTATATTTAGGACGTTACAATATTCTACATCAAAAAGAGTACTTAAATAATCAATATATGGATCTATTGCCTTGCAAAAGGGACAATTTGGATTATAAAAATAAATCATAGATATTTTTGGAGACATACTTAAATTGCTTGTTAAATGTCTTTCTTCCTTGATACTTTTCAAACATAATGAAAGCATTATAAGGAGTAAAAGTATGATTAAAACTCTTCTCATATTAACTTTAAAATCTTGTCCAGATTTATTTCAAGAAAAGATATTGGATTTGACAACTTATTCCTTATTAATACTATTGGGCTAATCTCTCCCATTATTCCTAATTGTTCACCATCAAGAATTATCCTATAACATCTATTCCTTAAGCATAACTCCTTTTGAATACTTTCAAATGAGAATTTTATTCCAAAATATTTTTCAATAGCTACCAATACTTGTAAGATATCATTTACATCTGTTTTTGTATCATATATCATTGCACATAAATTCCTCTCTTCAGAAACCCTTCCATTTATTACTTTGAAAACATTTCCTATCTCGAAAATCTTTATAGGTAATTCCTTATATCTATTGATGTAAATGAATTTCAACAGTGAAGGTATTAAGCTAGTTCTCAAATTCTTATACTCAACACCTATGGGATTTTTTATCTCAATAGCATCTTCTTCTATAAAACATTCGTGTTCAAATTCTTTAGAAGTTAATGTGAGAGTAACCACTTCATTAAATCCTAAACCTATTAGTATACTTCTTATTTTGTTAGAGAATTCTTCAAATTTGTCAGGCTTTCCTATGGAAAATACTTTTGGTATTGTCCCTGAAATTTTATCGTATCCATATCCAATTGCAACATCTTCAACCAAATCAATCTCGTGAAATATATCAACTCTATAAGGAGGGATAAGAACCTTTAACTTATCATCATGAACTTCCTTTATTATATAACCCATCCTTTTAAGACTTTTAGCTATTTCATTCGGCATTAGATTTAATCCAAGAATTTTTCTAACATAATCGGTCCTCAATTCATATTCCTCAAATTCAAACCTTGGCGTTCTTTCAATGTTTCCATCGTATATTATTTCAACGGTATTTATCTCGCATCCTCTTTCATAGAAGGAAAGTGCTAAGATGTTCAATGCTTTATATAAAAGGAATTTATCCGTTCCTGTCATTTCAACAAAAATTTTTCTCGTATTTAAATCTATCTTTGTAAAATCTGCATTAATTATTGGAGGGAATGATATAATTCTCCCATTTTCATCCTTAATTATCGGATATTTGTTATATCCTGATAATATGTAACCATATTTCTTACCAGTTTCCAACCTTTCCAATATTTCTTCAAGCGAATATTCCCTATTTTCATTTAAAGGTACGAATTTCTCATCCTTAGAAGCTAGATAATAAAATTTTCTCGACCTTATCTTATCATAGTCATGTAATCCTATGGCAACCTTCTTCCTATTTCTTCCTAAAGCCCAATGTAAATCTTCCTGAAAATTTATAAGATTTTCCAAATCTTCTTCATCTTCAAATCTTACACCTTCAATTAAACACGACACAATATAGGGACGAATATCTGAAACTGATTTATCCACAAATATTTTTATATCTGAATTTTTAACATAATATTCTCTCGGACTTTCTATCTCAAAATAATACTTTAATGCCCTTGCAATACCTTCCAATGAATATAAATCGGGTCTATTTGGAAAGAATTCAACATATAAGTAATCGTTCTCCATACTTTCTATATCGGAACCAATCATTGGAATTATATTTATAATTTCATTTCTTGAAACCTTCCCTCCTAAATATTTTTCCAACTTCTTTAAATTTATTTTAATTACGGGCATTTCCTCCAGCTATTGCAGGCGCTATAAATATGACATCTTCTTCCTTAACCTCTGTATCTAAACCCTTCTTCAATCTTATATCTTCGTTATTCACGAATATTGAAATAACATCCTTTAAATCATTTCCCTCCAAAATCCTTTCCGCAAATCCTTTATACTGCTTATCTATGTTTAAAATTACTTCCCTAACATTTCTCCCTTCAACTTTTATCTCAGCCTTATTATCGCAGAATCTTCTTAGAGGAGCTGCAAGCTTAACTATTGGCATAATAATATTTGAAAAGATAATAAATTTAAAAGTTTACATAAAAATATGCAAGAAGAAGATTTAAAGAGCATTATAAGGAAGTGTATAAAATTTGGAGATTTCATCCTTACATCTGGAAAGAGGAGCTCATATTATGTTGATTTAAAGGAAATAATTACGAAACCAAAAATTCTTAAGGAAATCTCTAAAAGAATTGTTGAGATATGTAATCCGTTCGATAAAATAGCAGGGATAGAACTTGGCTCTATTCCAATTGCGGTTGCGTTAAGTATGTATACGGATAAGGAATTCATTATAATAAGAAAGGAGAGGAAGGAACATGGAACTAGGAAATTATACGAAGGAAGAATAAACAAAGGAGATGTATTTTTAATTGTTGATGACGTCGCAACAACTGGTGGCACATTACTTAGAGCTGCTAATATTGTTAGAAATGAGGGTGGAATTGTAAACGAAGCATTCGTAGTTGTTGATAGGGAAGAGGGTGCAGAAGAATTGCTGAAAAAAAATGGTATAGTGTTAAAGAAGTTATTCTCAATTAGAGAATTATTATGATAAAATTTGAGATAAAATATAAAGATTTAGCAGCCAGGGTTTGTAGATTAAAAATAAAGGATAAGGAAATAATTACACCAGAAATATTTCCAGTTGTACATCCAAGCGGTGAATTCTTAGATGTTGTAAAGAAGTTCAAACCTAAAGCAATTATTACAAATGCATACCTTATATACAAGAATAAGGAATTAAGAGAAAGGGCGGAAAAGGGGTTGAAAAATTTACTTGAATTCGATGGATTAATAATGACAGACTCTGGTTCCTTTCAATTATTCGAATATAAAAAATTAGAGATATCGAATAAAGAAATAGTGGAATTTCAGAATAAGCTTAACGTAGACATAGGAGTATTCTTAGATATTCCTGTAGACCCATTCAAATTAAAAGGCGAAGTTAAAGAAGCCGTTGAAAAAACGATAAAAAATGCAATCGAGGCAAAAAATTTGAAAAGAAACTTTG
>JALUTC010000177.1 GCA_027058345.1 archaeon
TATTTATCCTTAAATTTATATTTTTAAGGGCATATATTTTATGCTTTCCTAATTTATAAATTTTCCAAACATTTTTCAGTAATATCATTTTTTTCTAAACTTTTTATAAACAATTAACCCAAATATTAATAATAGTACGAGGATTACATATTTAAGATTAACACTACTTCCCGTTTCAGAGATATTTACATCCAAATATTCTATCGTTGAATAATTCCTTCCAAATTTGTCAAAATAAGATATATCAAACACCAATTTATACGTACCTGAGACTTCTGGTTTAATATCTATTATTAATGTATAAGTATCTCTTGGTGCAATATTTCCAATGAAATATTCGTTCCTTAATTTAAATCCTTTTGGAGATTTTACATAAACTCTAACGGATTTTGCTTCCATATCTCCATAATTTTCCAGCACAATTGTAATCGTAAAGGTTTTCTTTTTTAAAGGAAATTCAGGAGATATATCTAAAGAAGATATCCTGATGATTGGAGGTTTCTTTGGAAATATATAAATTGGTATTATTTTTTCATTGAAATATCCCTTACAATATATGTACAATTTCATCATAACATTTCCCGTTGAATTTGCTTTAAATGGAAGAACAATCCTCGTTATATTCATTGGTAATATATCGCCAACGTAATATTTACTTTGACCTTCTAGCTTAGATTTAATTCTTAATGAACAATCCTCAACTTTATTCTTACCATCGTTTATCAAAAATATATTTAGTGAAAAGTCATCTCCATAATTTATTTTGCTAGGAATTGTTCTTACTATTAAAGATATGGATTGTTTTGGAATTACATTTAAAAAGATTGTGAAATTCTCTACCATTAAGTTTCCATAAGGATCCTTGTAAAATAAATTTAGAATAACTGGATACATACCTTTTGGAACATCTAGAACCTTTATAGGTATTGTTA
The DNA here is from genome assembly GCA_027058345.1 of archaeon. Lineage (GTDB taxonomy): Archaea > Hydrothermarchaeota > Hydrothermarchaeia > JALTZZ01 > JALUTC01 > JALUTC01. The sequence continues at coordinate 933 of JALUTC010000177.1, forward strand.
TGGAAACGTTCTCACTTTGCAAAACAGCACCAAAATACATGTCCGATACTTCAGCAGCAGAGACCTTCTTTGTTATAAAATACTTGTCCTTCCACGCTATAACAGCTTTCGAATATATTCTAAGAAATAGATCCCTCGCAAATTCTGTGCCAAGATTTTTAAAAATTATTGTTAGATTGTAATCATTGTCTGAAAAAACTTCCTTTGGATAATAATCTATTATAAAAAAGTTATGTCCTGGCATTGCAATCCCTTTCTTTGTTTCTTCACTTAAAATAACATAAATATCTTGTGCAAAACACATGTTTAGAAATATAAATATAATGACTAGTATTAGAATGCTACGCATCATATATTATTTAAGCCAATTATTAAAGAGATTCTTTCAAATAATTATAGAGGAATGATCAATGCTATTTAGAATTATCCTAAGGTATATAACTTATAGGAAATTTAGAACGATATTAACAATACTTGGAATAACCGTATCTGTTACATTCCTGATAACAGTATTGGCAATTGGTCAAGGAACAAAGGCAGCGGTTGACAATTTTATAAAAAGCATGGGTCATGACAAAATCTTTATAACAACGTTTGGCGAAAGGTTAACGGATAAAGATTTCAGAGAAATTTTGAAAATTAAAGGTATAAAATATGCATCGAGAATATTAATCATATCTGATATCGTATCTTATAAAGGAGAGAGCAAAATATTGACTATCTATGGTATCGATTCAGAAAATGCAAAACGTGTATTTGGAGATGTTAGAGGATACAGAATATTGTCTGGTAGATGGTTAATGTACGGAGAAAAATTCTCTGCCGTAGTTGGATACGATGTTGCCAACAATATCTTCTCAAGAAAAATAAATGTTGGAGATTTCATATATATAGGAAAATATAAATTTAAGGTTGTTGGAATTTTTCAAAAAACAGGTATAAGTACGAGGGATGGAGTAATATATATAAATATTGAGACCTTAAGAAGGATTAAAAATTTTAAGGACGAAATATCTTCAATAGCTGTAAAAATTAAGGAAGGAGAAGATATAGAAAGGATAAGGATTGATATAAAAAATGCTCTTTCAAAATATCACTCAAAAGAAAATATTGTCGTATTGACTCCAAGAAAACTAAGAGAAGATATAAATAGATTCTTTAATACAATACAGTCGTTCCTATTTTCAATCGTAATCCTATCGTTGATAGTAAGTTCCGTAGGAATTATAAATACGATGCATATGAATATAATAGATAGGAAGAGAGATATTGGAATTATGAAAGCATTGGGTTGTAGTAACTCAAAATTAATTATCCTGGTTTTTCTAGAAGCAATTTTATATGCAAATATAGGATATCTTGCAGGATTCTTCTCCGGATTTATAAGTGCGAAGATATTGGAAAAGATTATCGAAGAAAATATTAAAGTTGCAATATTTAAAGCAGGAATATCTATAGAAATGATTGCAAAATCATATATTCTTGTAATATCACTCAGTATTATTTCTTCTATATATCCAGCATATAACGCTGCAAAAATAGACCCTATAAAAGTTATTAGAGAAGGTTAAATGTATATTGTCCTTTCAGATATTTCACCCGCTATGTTTTTAAGCATGAGCTCTCTCACTTTGTTATAATCCTTTGTCTTTCCCAAAACATACATTAATTTTACATATGCAACCTCTGGAAGCATGTCTTCTAAAGGAATTACACCTATCGATAATAATTTCCTTCCTGTTGAATATACGTTCATGTTAACCCTTCCATATAATGTTTGAGATGTCATGCATATAATTTTTCCTTGCTCAATCCCCCACTTAAAAACGTCGAGAAGATCTTCAGGAGCATGTCCCAAACCAGTCCCTTCTATTACTATTCCATCAAACTTTTCAACTATCTTTGCAACAATCTCCTTATCAATTCCAGGAAATATTTTTAAAAGGAATACATTCTCATTCAATTCATCGTCAACATATACTTCCTCGCCTTCCTTCCTCTTTCTATAAGGTATAAATGTTTTTATCTTTCCATTCTCAACAATACCTATAGGTAAGGAGTTTATACTTTTAAAGGCATCCCTTCTAGATGTGTGCATCTTTCTTACTCTAGTCCCTCTATGTATATAACAAGAATCGTCATTACTAGATGAATGCATCACGACCACAACCTCAGCTATATCAGATGTTGCAACAATTGTTGCTGAATAAAGATTTAAGAAAGCATCGGTACTAGGTCTATCCGAACTTCTCTGAGAACCTACAAGAACTACAGGTTTGTATAAATTTTTGAGCATGAAACTTAAAGCTGCAGATGTGAAATGCATCGTATCTGTTCCATGTGCAATTATTACTCCATAATAACCAGAGTTTAATATCTCAGCAACCCTTCTAGCAATTTTCTTCCAATGAATGGGTTTCATATTCTCGCTTAAAATATTAAATAGAACCTCGGTGTCTATTCTTGCTATATTCATAAGTTCTGGATTGTTCCTCAAAATTTCCTCGGTAGTAAATGCAGGCTTGACAGCACCGGTTTCATAATCTATTTTAGAACTAATCGTTCCTCCAGTTCCTACGATCATTATTTTAGGAAGAGACTCCTTTTGCTCCAATTTTTCAGATAAGTATTTCTTTTCAATTTTAACATCTCCTATTTCTTCAATCTCAATCTCATCAATTTTAAAACCAACATTGTAACCATTTTTAAGCTTAATTGTAACATAATTCTTATCCTCTGTCTCATACCTCGGTAATAAATATCCTTCGAAAATTTTATCTCCCTTTTTTACTCGAACTAGTTTCATAAACATTATTTATTTTTTATGAAAATAAAAAGGTTCTATTCGAATAGATACATAGGAAGAATACCTAAAGGATGTAGGGTTTGCTCCAAGGGTGCAAAGCTTGTCTTATTTGTAACAGGGATATGTTATAAAGGATGCTTCTATTGTCCATTGTCTGAGAAAAGGAGAGGAAAAGATGTTGTTTATGCAAATGAGAGACCTGTTAGAAATGTTGAAGATATATTAGAAGAAGCGAAAATAATGAAAGCTAGAGGTGCTGGAATAACCGGTGGAGAACCATATTTAAGATTTGAAAGGGTTATAAAGTTTATAAAACTGTTGAAGAAAAATTTCGGAGAAGATTTCCACATACATATGTATACGGCAGTCAACATTCCTAAGAATAAATTAAAGGAATTAAAGGAAGCAGGTTTGGATGAAATCAGATATCATTTATTGGAAATAGAAAGCGATGTTTGGGAAAGTGTAGAAAATGCATCTTCCTTGGAAATATCTACAGGAATAGAAATACCATCTCTACCAAACGATGAAGAAAGAATTGTTAAAATAATAGAAACTGCAAAAGAGAGGGGAGCAGAGTTTGTAAATATAAACGAGTTGGAATTTTCTCACACAAATTCTCAGGAACTGATTAAGAGAGGATATAAGTTAAAATCTATGAGAAGCTATGCAGTTAAATATAGTAGGGAAACTGCATTGAAAGCAATGGAAAGATGCAAAAACCTTAATATAAATATACATTTTTGCAGCTCAAGATTTAAAGATACGGTACAACTTAAGAATAGATTGAGAAGAATGGCCCGTACAATTAAAAAACCTTTCGAAATTGTGACAAACGATGGTCTATTATTAAAAGGTATAATTGAAGATGAAAATAAAGATATATCATTCTTAGAAGACATAATTAAATATATTATAAATAGGTACAAATTTGACGAAAAATATTTTTATTTAAACGTTGATAAGAAGAGAATAGAAACCTCTGTAGAAATTGTAAAATTTTTAAGCAAGAATTTTAAAAGAAAGGGTTTAAGATATTATATAATAGAGGAATATCCAACATATGATAGAATAGAAACCGAGAGGATTGAATTATGATCGATGATTTGGATAAGGAAATCTTGTATAGAATACAGAAAGGGTTAAAAATTACAAAGAGACCATTTTTGGAATTGGCAAACGAGTTAAAAATTTCCGAGGATGAAGTGATAGATAGAATTAGAAAGATGATAGATTTAGGAATAATTAGGAAATTTGGTCTAAGAATAGATGTTCAAAAACTTAAATATAAATCAACGTTACTTGCATTAAAGGTGGACGAAAATCTCTTAGAAAAGGTTGCAAGAGAATTAAGTAAATACGAATCAGTTACACATTGTTATCTGAGAAATGGTTCAAATTATAATTTATGGGTTGTTGTGATAGAAAAGGATTCAGATACATTGGAAAAATTTATAAATAGTGTTAAGAAAATGAACGGTGTTAAAGAAGTTCTAAACCTACCTGTAAAGAGGAGATTTAAGATAAACGTCGTTTTCAAACCTTAAACCATGCATCCAAACTTCTCTGCTTCTTCGAAGGATAAACGGATTCTAATCTTTTCAAAGCATTCTCAACCCTTTCTATTGAGAAATCATGCTCGTCACATAAAAAGCTTATTATTTTCTCCCTATCAAATCCAGGAAATTTTATTTCGTATTTGTCTGTTACTTCAGGATTTAAAAATATCTTTTTGATTTCTTCATATGGAAAATCAATCCTAACAACATTCCTCCTTGCAATTTCCTCAATACTTTTATACTTTCTTATCAGTTCCAACGCTTTTTTTATGCCTATACCTTTAACTCCATCAGGATTATAATCTGTACCTATTAATATTGCAATATCTATAAGTTGCTCCCTTGTCAAATTATTCTTCTTTAAAACTTCTTCCAATAAAATCAATTCAGGCTTAACCTCTATATAAACATTTTTTCTCGGCAATTTCCTTCTACCTGTTATCGCCAAATTCCTAACTAATCTCTTTGCTCCAAATAATAATGAATCGTAATCTTGACTCGCTGCAGCAAATGCATCTCCTCTTATAACCATATATGCAGCCTGAGCCTCCCCCTCGCTTGGAGCTTGAACATAAGGAATTCCCATATATTCTAGTAATCTCTTTGCTTGCTCTATCATGCTACTATCAACTCTAGCAGCTCTCATGGCATAGCTTCTAGCCCTTTCTATATCTCCCTCTTTTAAAGCTTTGAGCCATTCCTTTTCAGCCTCCTCTCTATATTTTTTCCTTTCTTCAATTACCTTTTGCTTTAATTTTGGAGGTTTCCCATCGAAAACATATACAGGTTTTATTCCATTTTCTAGCAAATTAATTGTTCTATAAAATAGTCCCGATAAGTGACTCGTAATTCTACCTTTCCTATCCATTAATGGTTTTCCATCTTGTTGTCTAATAGAAGATAGGAATTGATACATAGCATTCAATGCGTCCAATGCAATAATTTTATTCTTCAAATGACTTAACTCAATTTCCCTACCTTCAACTATTTCGGAAAGGTTAACACCCATATAATAAATATTTTCTAATCCTTGCTCAGCACATTCTTAACAATGCCTTTTATATTTAACCAGTCCTTAATTATTTCGTTTTTCTTTCTCGGATCATAAAGTCCAGCAGCTGGATGATACATTGGTATTATAATTATACATGAATCTATTGATTGTATCTTAAATACCTTACCATGTATCTTAGAAATCGCTTCATTCCTTAACTTGAACTTTTTAAATATATAATTTTTTGCAACGTTTCCCAACGTTATTATAATTTTTGGCCTTATAATTGATATCTGCTTTTCCAAATATTTACTGCAAGCTTTAATCTCATCCTCATTCGGTTCTCTATTATTTGGAGGTCTACATTTGACAACATTCGTTATGTAAACATCCTCCCTCTTAATACCTATAAGCTGAAGCAGTTCGTTTAAAAATTTTCCTGCCGCTCCTACAAATGGTCTTCCTTGTACATCTTCATGATATCCAGGAGCCTCACCTATCAACATTATACCAGACGATATATCTCCCTCTCCAGGAACTGCATTCCTTCTATTCTTATGTAAGTTGCATCTCTTGCATCTTTTAATCTCCTCTTCCAATTCCTTAATCTCCATATAATATTATGATAAGGGAAGGAAGGCTTGAATCTTACAATGAAAGAATTGCAAGGTTCACATCTTCATTAGAGTTCGATAAAAATATATTCAAGTATGAAATATTAATAAATAAAGTATATGCAAAAATGCTAAATTTAATTGGAATAATAAGTGAAGAGGAATTAAAATCGATCGTGAATGCTCTCGAAGAAATAGAAAGAGAAGGAATAAGAATGGAATATGAACTTGAAGATATTCACGTTTTCATTGAAAAGAGACTAATTGAAAAGGTTGGAGAAATTGGTGAAAAGATACATACTGGTAGGTCGAGAAACGATTTGATAGCCACTTCCTTAAGATTACTGGTCAAGGATAATTTGAAGGAAATTGCAAGGGAATTGTTCGAGTTTATGAAACATCTTGAAGAGATTTCTAGAAAAAATTTAAACGTTATAATGCCTGGATATACGCATATGCAACATGCTCAGGTAATAACATTGTCCCATTATTTCATATCTAAAATACAAAGTTTTAGCAGATGTCTTGAAAGAATTCTCGACTGTATCAATAGAGTAAACCTATGCCCACTAGGTTCTGCAGCATTGTGTGGAACATCGTTCGATATAGATAGAAAATTCTTGGCAAAAGAATTAGGATTCGATGATATTCTGGAAAACACTCTCGACGCAACATCTTCTAGAGATTTCATTCTCGAAGCAATGAATTGTTATAATTTAATAGCGATCGAATTATCCAGAATGGTTGAAGAATTCATACTATTTTCAACCTATGAATTTAATCTAATAGAACTTGGAGATGAAATATCTAGTACAAGTAGCATCATGCCTCAGAAGAAGAATCCAGATGTTCTCGAACTAGTTAGGGCAAAAATAAATAAAATAATCTCAAATTATTTCTCATGCATAAACATAATAAAAGATAAACCATATGGTTATAATAGAGATTTTCAGGAAATGAATCCAATATATTTCGAATCGTATAAAATTTTGAAGGAAATTTTAGAAATAATGAGAATAGTATTAAAAAATCTGAGATTTAATTATAAAAGAATGGAAATGCTATGTATGGAAAATTTCCTCCTCGCTACAGATTTGGCAGAGTTTCTTGTTAAGAAGGGATTGACATTTAGAAAGGCCCATAAACTTGTTGGAAGACTCGTCAAGAGATGTATCGAAAGAAATTTAAAACAAAACGAAGTGAACATAGAAATGTTGAAAGAAGTATCAAGAGAAGTAAACGTGAAACTACCAGAAATAAGCGAGGAAGAGATAAGAAAGATACTTGATCCAAGAAATTCTATAATGAATAAAAACTCGTACGGTTCACCCAAATATGATTCAGAAATATTAGAAAAACTCATGAAAAAGTCTGAAAAAATTTTGAGAAATATCCTTGCAAAGTAATACCCCGCATCATATTTTTCTCTAC
>JALUTC010000178.1 GCA_027058345.1 archaeon
AGATATCCCTCTATTAATCCCAGAAATAAATCCCGAACATTTAGAATTGATTGAGGTTCAACAAAGAAAGAGAAAATGGGAAGGATTTCTAATAACCGATCCAAATTGTACAACATGTATATTCCTCTTATCTTTAAAACCTATTTACGATAAATTTGGTGTCGAATCAATAATTGCAACATCTATGCAAGCAATATCTGGTGCTGGATATGAAGGATTGTATGCAATGCAAATACATGACAATCTCATACCGTATATAAAGGGAGAGGAAGAAAAGTTGAAGAATGAAACGTTGAAAATTTTAGGAAAAATTGAAAACGGAAAAATAATAAAACCAGATATAAAAATTTCAGCAACATGTACAAGGGTTCCAGTAATACATGGACATACAATCTCTGTTTCTCTGAAATTAAAAGAAGAAGCATCCATTGAAGAAGTGAAGAGGGTATTGAGAGAATTCAAAGGATTGCCTCAGGAATTAAACCTACCATCAGCTCCAGAAAAACCCGTAATAGTTAGGGAGGAGATTGATAGACCACAACCGAGATTGGATAGAGATGCATATAAAGGCATGGCAGTAACAGTTGGAAGGATTAGAAAGGATGAGGTTCTCGACATAAAATATATCGTAACTGGTCATAATCTTGTAAGAGGTGCTGCAGGAGCATCAGTTTTGGATGCCGAACTTTTATATAAAAAAGGCTATTTATGATTTGCTATCTTTTATACAGTGGTGGTAAGGATAGTACTTTGGCTGGAATAATTCTTAAAAAACTTGGATATAAAGTAATAGCAGTTAATGTAACATTTGGTCTCTACCCATATTATAAATATGCTGAAGAATCTTCAAAGATTGCTGGATTTGAATTTAAAACGTTAAATTTGGGTAAAGAATTTTTAGAAAAAATCGTCGAAAAGATAATAAAGGAAGGAAAAGTATCGAACGCATTAAATATAATACATAAAACAGCTATTGAAGAAGTTATAAAAAGGTTCAATGCAAAAGTTATAGCAGATGGTATTAGAAGGGATGACAAGGTTCCAAAACTTTCTGAATCAGAAATAAGAAGTATTGAAGATAGATATGATGTAGAACTCCTATCCCCTCTTAGAGGGATTGGATATAAAACGTTGAGAAGACTTGTTGAAAAATATCTTATAATAAAGGAAGATTACAGCGATTTTTTGGAAAAATCCGATTACGAAGCAGAGATAAGACAATACATGAAAGATAAAGGAATAGATATTTATAAATATTTTCCAAAGGAACATAAACAATCTAGAGTTATTGGATTAAAAATCATATAACACGATATCTCTTTCTAATACTTTCCAAATTACCTTCGAAAATTATATCGTAGGATTTCATGTCAATATCACCATATCCTAATCTTTCAGCCAATCTCAAATATTTCAACTCATTAGGATTAAATCCCATAAGATATGAAGCAATAACATCTGCTGCAACAACATTATCTGCTGCAATCATTATACCATGAGAAACTTCCTTACATATCATTTCTGTAAGTTCTGCACCACGAATACCTTCTATAACTATTAACTTCGGCTTAAATATGCTGAGCAAATCTACTATCTTTTCGTCAAATCCTTTATGCATAAAATTTGCAGGCTTCTTTAAAAATCCCATATTGTTCTTTAATGATAAAGATACCTTTGCCAATGTATGAACCTTTAACTTCGGAAAGGAGATAAAATTATCCCTAAATTTTAAAGACTTAACATTAACAGGAATGGATTCCAATGCGAGAGGATTTTCAATTGTCTTATTTATAAATTCCCCCTTTGAAAAATTATAAAATCTGAAATCATTTCCAAGATATTTCTCCTTTATATTATCCGCTGTATCTTTAAAATATCCACCATCTCCAATAGATACCTTGTACCCTCTCTCACTTAAATATTTTGCAAAAGATTTAACGATAAACGGATTCGTTACACATCTTAAATCTTCAAGAACAAAATTTGGCTTTAATAAAACCTCCTCCTTCTTATTTATCTTCGGTCTTATCTCTTTAAAAATGTCATCGAAAAATCTCTCAATATCTTCCTTAGATTTTACAACCTTTATCATCACCTTCATATAATTTAATAGTTCCATTTGCATGACATTTTGATTTTTTTCGCTTAATATATGTTTGAGCCAATAATCGTCGCATTCTTATGTAACTGGTGCAGTTATGCTGGAGCAGATTTAGCTGGTGTATCTAGGATACAATACCCTCCAAATATCAGACCTATAAGAGTTATGTGCACTGCTAGAATAAACCCAATATTTATTTTGAAAGCATTTCAATTAGGAGCAGATGGTGTTCTTGTTGCAGGATGTCATCCAGGAGATTGTCATTACATTTCAGGAAATATGAAAGCATTAAGAAGGGTTAAATTTCTAAGAGAATTGCTACCAAAGATTGGTTTAGAAAAGGAGAGGTTAAGATTGGAATGGATTTCTGCAGCAGAAGGTGAGAAGTTTGCAAGAGTTGTTAAGGAATTTGTTGAAACTATAAAAAAATTAGGACCAAATCCTTTGAAATATAAATAATTCAGCCGCAGCCTATCTCATCATTTTTCAGTACTCGGCAAATTCATCAC
>JALUTC010000179.1 GCA_027058345.1 archaeon
GATATAAATTCGTATCCACATGGAGCATTTGATGAATATGCATATACATATAGGAAGCCATTTACTATCTTATATTTTCTATTGCATCCACTTCCTGTATAATCTCTGATAGTCCATTTACTCGTATTAAGTGTAAAGCCAAGAAAATCATCATAAAAATCGAAAACATTATCTCCAGATGTTGCAGATTTGAAATCTTCTTCCAAATATATCCTTTTGTAACCTCCAGCTGGAATTGTAACTCTAATCCATATTATGTTACTAGCGGTTTCATTACAAGCACCATTTGCTTGCTCGAAACAATAAGGAATTAATACACTATTTTCATCATATATTTTCAATCGATTTTTATTAATAGGTATATATGTTAAATCGATTTTTAATTGGTAATCGGTTAAATTGTAGGGGTTTGGATTATATATTGTAACTACATATCTTTTATATTTTTCAACGGTAAATCTAACATCGAAATAATTTAGCTTTGCCTTAAATGTATACAACGTGTATATATCATTATCAGAGAGAGATTTGTTGTAAAATCTTACCTCGTCGATTATCCCTTTAAAATGGCAGCAATCATTTATCGTTGCATTATGCAATTTAAAATCTCCTAAAGAATACCCTATTGATGAATATCCGGAATGTTGAGGGACGAAAAATGTTACATATGTGCTATTTCTTAAATGACCATTAACGTATAATTTTAAAATTGGAGGATATGAGAAATAATCAAAAACGTATGCAACCATTTGCCATTCATTTTTTGAAATATTTGTCGAGAGATATTTAACATTGTTTCCAGAATAAACTATTACATAAACCTTACCATTCGCAATATATAATCCAGCACCATGTGTAAGATTTCCTTCCTTGTAAATTACTTGCAAGTTATTTACATCTTCTGGAAAAATCCAAAATATAACTGTTCTGGATAATATTGGAGAATTCAATTCTGAAATGTTCGATATATCTATAAAATCGTCAAACCCATCAAATTTCAAACCTTTATTCTCATAACCTTCAACATATAATGCGGAGCCATTTATCAATCCATGATTATTTCTTCCAGATGTATCCATTGCCATTTGTGATGGTATTTCGAAGTGATAGCTGATGAACAATTCCGATTCGTCAAATATTGGATTTTCTATTAATATTGATGGATTTGATATGCTTGTAGAATAATTATTATAAATCGTTATCGGATATTTGAATGGAAACGATGTATTATACCATGATGATGCAAACACGGTACAAACTAAAAGTATCGATATTATAAATATATATTTCATAATTATAATATCTTTTTTTCTATCAATAAATATGTTGCAAGAATCATGAGGATAATACTTAATATAAAAGATTTTGTAAAATCTTCATTGTTCACATTTAAATATATAGCATAAGATATTAATAAAAAAGATAATACGATTAGTGAAGCCGATATTTTATACGCATCAACCTTATCCTTAATTAATAAAAGAATAATCAGACCAATTATAAAAAGTATATATTCAATCATTCCTGTTTATAATATTCTGGATATTTTATCATTCTCCTATACTTTCCATATTTATCTACGGGAGAAAATCTTGGAGGATGAGGTGAAGATGTCTCTTGATTGCATTTGCTGCAAATCTCCTTTAGTGTATAAATCTTACAATTCTTACAATACCTGAGTTTCATTCCTTAATTTTTCCAAGAAAGTTTCCTTCTCCTCCCTTTTCCTTTACAATTGCGACGGCCCTTTCTCCAACCCTTCTTAAAGTTTCCTCAGCTATTTTATAATTTGGAGCCTTGACAACTATCTTATATCTAGGAGGACCTACCGTATAAATATCTACGGTTGCAGATTCAAACTTATCTTCCATAGCTTTAAGCAAAGCTTCCTTAATTATTTCAACACCATTTGGTGCATAACTCCTTAACTCAACCAATCCAGAAATTTCGACCTGAATTTCTTTCCTAAGATTTTCCTGACAAATCTTTACCAATGCTTCTCTCCACTCTTTCTTAAGTCTCAATCCTCTTAAAGCTTCCTCTCCTCTCATAGCTACCTTTAACAATCCTTCGTATATCTCTCCATATTTTTCCTCGAGCTTAAATCCAACTCTCTCGTATGCTTCATCCAATGAAATTCCAACCTTCTTTGCAAATAGTTCAAGTAATTTTTCGGCTTTAATACTTCTCTTCCATTCAAGAAGTTTTCTCTTCCTTTCGGAATCCGTAACCTTTCTCAATGATAAATCGATATGTCCCTTTTCTTTATTAACTCTTATAACTTTTGCTACAACTCTTTGTCCTTCTCTAACAAAGTCTCTGATATTTTTAATCCAAGTTGATGCTATTTCCGTTATATGTATATAACCTTCCTTTTTTCCATATTCTTCTAGTTCTACAAAACAACCATGTTGATATATACGAGTAACTGTTGCAATTACCAATTCTCCAACTTCTGGAAATTCCTCTCTTTTCCTGACCATATTATTCTAATTCTTCAACGATTTCTCCAAGTATCTTCGCCTTTCCTCCAGTTGGTTCAGCTAGTAATTCATTACAAACCCTGCAATAGACTTTTATTGATGCATGGCTAAACGTTATTTGAAC
>JALUTC010000180.1 GCA_027058345.1 archaeon
TGATGTATTGAATGAGAGCTTCCTGATAATTTTCTATCGAAAGTTCGGCATATTTTTTCAATTCCTTTAATATTTTTACCTTTTTATTGTATTCTTTTTTACTAATAAATGCTTCATGTTCAAACGCTGTAAAAACTTTTGGAACGAATATGCTAAAACTACAACTAATCCTTAATTTATATCTATCCTTTATATTCTTAACAAGTTTAACAATTTCTGGAAGCCTTTTATCATCTTCATTTGGAAGTCCGATCATGAAGTAGAGCTTAACCTTATTTATACCATAGTTCCTTGCTATATTGCAAACATTGTATATATCTTCGTCGCTAATTCCTTTACCAATCTCAAATCTTAACTCCTCATATGTTTCTGGAGCAATCGTTATAGTTCTTTGTTTAGAACTCTTCAACAATTTAAGAACAGATTCCTTAATCTTATCGGCTCTTATGGAAGGTATTGATACTTCGAATCCTCTTTCTATTAAATATTTGCACAGATCGTCTATCTTGTAATAATCTATAAAACTAGATGAAATTATTGTCACCTTTCTCACATCATTTACTTCAAGATTTTTTTCCAATATCTCTCTAACAAATTCAAACCTTCTATCCCTTTTCGGTTTCATTTTTGATCCTAAACAGAATTTACAGTTGTATATACAGCCTCTCGAAATATCTATCATGAAACTAGAATTGAATGTTGATTCCGAAGGTATTAATTGTTTAACTGGAAAATATCTGTTTAAATCATTTACAATAACCCTTCTAGTTTTATTATTGAAACGTGGAATGTAATATCCTTCAACGTCTTTCAAACATTCCAAAACATCTTCCTTATTCTTATATTCAATTAAAAGATTTATAAATTCGTGTATTTTTTCCTCGGCTTCACCAATGAAAAATATGTCCGAATAATTTTTCAATGGCAACGGATTTAACGTGCATGGACCTCCTATTATTATAATCTTATTCTTCAAGTGTGTGAGATATTTCCTAAGAATTTTGATTATATTTATAGCATCATTCTCATATTGCCACGAAATTGCAATAACATCAAAACTCTTCAAATAACTTCCAGTCTCTATACTCTTTTCAAAATCTAAAAAGAACCTCTCGCAATATATTTCGTTGTAACTATTAAAAATGTCGTATAATATTCTTATTCCTAAATTTGCCATCCCTGCTTTATACAGATTTGGATATACGAGAGCAACTCTCAACCTATTCCTTACACTTTTCTTTACAACATTTTTCTCACAAATATTCATAGCTTAATTGCATTTTTTAATTTTATTTATAATATCTAGATGATAACTTCTTTTAGGTGTAAATATGAAGTTCAATTTGCAGGGTACAACAACAATTGGTATCGTATGTAAAGATGGTGTTGTATTAATTAGTGATAAAAGAGCTAGTCTTGGAAATTTAATAGCACATAAAGTAGTGAAAAAAACATTCGAAATAGATAAACATATAGGAGCAACAATTGCAGGTGTTGTAGGAGATGCACAAATGTTAATAAAATATGCAAGATTTGAAGCTAGACTTTACAGAATGAGAAGAGGGGAAGAAATATCAACAAGTGCTATTGCAAATCTATTGGCTTATATCTTATCGAGCTATAGATTATATCCTTTCATTGTACAACTTTTAATCGCTGGTTATGATAGAACAGGTCCAAGGTTATTTTCCTTAGATCCTTTGGGAGGAATAATAGAGGATAAGTATGTATCAACAGGTTCAGGTTCCCCTATAGCATATGGCATCTTACAGACTTATTATAAAGAGGATATGAGCTTAGACGAAACGTTGGAACTTGGAGTAAGAGCAATTAAGGCAAGTATTGAAAGGGATGTATTTACAGGAGATGGAATAGATATTGCTACAATAACTAAGGAAGGGTTTAAACTATTTTCTAAAGAAGAGGTTGAAAATATTTTAAAAAGAATCAAATGAAAGTTGTAGATACATTAGTTGAAATTAAGAAAAGTATAAGAGAGAAATTCCAAAACAATGTTGTGAAGGTAGAATTTGAAGGACCGTACGTTGTAATATATGTGAAAAATGTATCAGAGATTTCGCAAGAAACAATTACAAGTCTTGCTAAAGAATTAAAGAAGAGAATAATAATAAGACCAGATGATTCCGTACTAATGGATAAAGAAGAAGCTAGGAAAAAAATCCTAGAATTCTTAAAAGATTTAGTTAAGGATGAAAAAAAGGTTCAAGATGAATTGGGAGTAACTGAAAAGGATATAATTTTCGATGAGGTCTTTAATAGGGTAATTATAGAAACAAAGAAACCAGGTAGAATAATTGGTTCAAAAGGAGTTGGACTATCACAGCTTAGACAATTGATCGGATGGCAACCAGAAGTTAGAAGAAAACCTCCTATACGTTCGGAAATAATCTCTTATATACGTAAATTCCTGTATGATAAAAGGAAGGAAATCAGAAGTATATTGATAGATATAGGAAGAAAGATTCATAGACCAATAATAGAAAAGGATATTAAATGGGTTAGAATAACTGCATTGGGTGGATTTAGAGAAGTAGGTAGAAACTGCTTACTATTACAAACACCTGAAAGCAAAGTATTGATAGATTG
>JALUTC010000181.1 GCA_027058345.1 archaeon
GTACAAATGAATGTATCATATGGAAATAGAAAGTATAATTTAGATAGGGCTATTGAAATTATAAAAAAGGTAAAATCAAAGATTGTAATTTTTCCGGAATTATTTACCACTGGATTTTACTATAAAAATTTAGACGTTGAAAATTTTAATGAAACGATTGAAATTTTAAGAAAGAATTCCAATGATAAGATAATTATAGGCACGATAATAGAAAAGGAAAACGATAAATATTACAATACGATGATAGTTGTTTCAAAAGATGGCTTAATAGCAAAGTATAGAAAAATACATCTCTTCTTCAAAGAGAGGAGATATTTCTCTTCAGGTAAGGAGATAAAAATCTTTACCTATGAGTCTTTTAAATTCGGACTTGCAATATGTTATGATATAAGATTTCCGGAAATGTTTAGAAAAATGTTAAAACTTGGAGCAAATGCGTTTATAATTTCTGCGGCATTTCCAAAAAAGAGAGAAAATCATTGGATTACATTGCTTAAAGCTAGAGCTATCGAAAATCAATGCTATGTAATTGCGTGCAATAGGGTAGGAAAGGAAGAAGAAGAATTTGCAGGAAAGTCAATGATAATTGATCCATGGGGAAATGTTTTAAAAATTGCTTCATCAAAGAATGAGGAGATAATAGAAGGAGAAATAGATTATAAAAAATTATTAGAAATAAGGAAGAATTTCCCAATATTAAACGATATCAAATTGCTTTAAGATTTCATCGCATCAACAACCTCTTCTATCGTAGCATTCGTCTTTATACCATAGTTCGAAAATGTCGTTCTAGTTGCATTGTATCCCTTCTCTCTTAATTTTTCAATAACATAATCTATGGGTTTTAGCCTCAACTTGTATAAGCTAGCTATGTGATGTAAATCATAATATAAAAATGTATCATATTCTTCAATAACCCTATTGAAAAATTTTCTAAACTCCTTATCCTCGTTTAAATAATAATCAGAATTATTATACATAATTTTTAATATATTTTCATCCTTCAAATTGCCTATATATAAAGGTCCTGAGATTTTCATCTCCTTACCACACATTTCACAAGCCTTTTTTATTGGGATTTTTTCTCTAGAAATTTCGAATTTAAAGCATTTTTCACATAAGTACAAAAATCCTATATTTTCCAACGCCTTATCAGCACGTTTCTTCCCATGTTCTATAAAAACGTATAATTTATAAACATGCTTTGCATAAACTGCAAGTAAAACTTTTACGGCTCGAGAATATTTCGCAGCAGTTCTTATTAAATAACCTATCAATATTCTCAAACCTATTTCCTTAGACTCTGGGACTCTGATTGGAATTGCATGATATTTTCTATAACATGCATTTATATTAACACCATTTAATGGAGCTAAATCTGTAGCCGTTACTATTAAATAGCCATTTTTCCTAACGGTTGCTAAAGCATTATCCAAATAAGGGACAGGAGTACCAAATGGGTCTATATCTATTACATCAAATTTATATACATTTTCTCTCATTAATAAATTTGCCTCTTTATTGTATACTTGCACTGATAAATTGTTTAATGTTGCATTCTTCTTAATTAATTCATATGCATATGGATTCTTATCGTTCAAGAAAACTTCCGCATTATCTGTTTCGTTTGCTACTCTTAACCCACTAGCTCCTGTTCCTGCCAATAAGTCTAGATACTTAATATTCTTACCAATAGCTTTAACAAATAAACAGTTCAAATTTCTAAACAATTTGTTATCTGGATTGAAGAAGACATATGATGTATCTCTTAAGACCTCTGGTATATAAAGCTTTGTTTTTCCTTCAGTTATTAGTCTCAATTTCATATATTATTTCTTTTCACTATTAAAGAAAAACTCTTTCTGATATTCCTTTACAAGTTTCCTTCTTCTTAAAAATATTGCAATATTCCCAATTAAGAAAAGTGTTATAACATATCCGGCTATTGTAAAGAAAATCAAAGTAAATACGTGAAATCCTACCTTTTCAATATAAGTAAATTTTATGTGCGCCCACAATGCATATGGTGCCAATAATGCAAGAAATAATGAATTAACGGCAATCCTTCCAAAAAATATTTTCGCAGAAATATCATTCATCATATTTATTAATCCTCTCAATACTTCCTTACTCTCTCTGTTCAATACTGCGATGACATACGTCTCTTCCAATTCTCTAAGCTGCTTCTCCCAGTTCTCAATCATTTGCAAATTCCTTTTAAAAATTATCTTCTTAAGTTTATCTGATACCAAATCCATTATTATACACATTATAATCGTATAAATTATAATTGATAGGATAAAATTACCAGTTACAGAATATAAAAAATTATAAAAAGGAGAAAAAATTTTGTCGAAAAAATTAAAAATTGAATTCATGGTGGTAGCTTAATTCCAAAGAATCCTAGCATTATGTATCTTAGACCAACATAGAATGATAGTATACCGAATAGTATGTACAATAGCTTCATTGGCAAGTATTTCTGTGTTCTTGGTCCAATGCTTGCTCCAATAACTATTCCAATCATTCCAATTATTACTGCTGCTGGTATTATAACCTTCTTAATTAATGTCCATCCTAAAATTGCTGAGA
>JALUTC010000182.1 GCA_027058345.1 archaeon
GTCGATAAAGATTAGAACTGGTGAAGAAACAATTTAATTTTTTATGATAGGCAAGGGATTCTCTCCATGTAGTGTAACGGGTTTTTTTATCCAGTCATTGAGAAAGATCCCTTGAAATCTGGCTCTATAGGAGTAAGCATTTGCATAGATAAGGGATGTAGATGTGAAGCCATATTAAAAAAGAGGAATATTGATGGAGTGAAAATTTTTATAAATAACAAGGAATGTAAATGTAAAACAACGCTCAACGCCGTTCGAGAACTTTTGAATAAGATAAAATTCAAGGGAGAAGTTGTAATAAAGAATTATTTTGATGTCCCTATATCTCAAGGGTTTGCAACATCTTCTTCTGGAACATTAGCAGCATTAATTTCTATAAAAAATGCCTTATCCTTAGACATTAGTTATAAATGTATAGCAAATATTGCTCATAGGTCAGAAGTCGTAAATAAAACTGGTTTGGGTAGTGTTGTAACGCAATATTACGGAGGAGTGGTTGTGAGAAAAACACCTGGTGGAATAGATGTATGTGATGTTGAAAAATTTGAAGAAGAAAAATTTCTAATATTCTTTATATTAGGTAGGGGGATCGTTACAAAGAAAGCATTAATGCATAGAGATTTTTCCCTTGGAAGGATACTTGTTAAATCCTTTCTCAAAAATCCATCGTTAGAGAATTATATCAAGTTGTCCAGGAAATTTATATTTGAAATAAATGTACATGAGAAATCTGTAATGAAATTTCTCAAAAAGAATACAGAATTCACAGCAACATTGTTTGGAAATGTTGTTTATACAATAACTGATGAACCAGAAAGATACTTAGAAAAATTTGATAATAAATATATAATTTCGAAGATATATAATTTTAGTTTATATGCGTTTTCTTAATTCCTTCATTCTTTTAATTTTTTCTTCAATATTTCTACCAATATCCCTTCTATGATACAATTTTTCTCCCTTAACATATTTTGTTGAGTTTTCCGCAATCTTTTCTGCAATTTCAAGATTTTCTCCAATTCCAACGAGAGCAACTGTTCTAGAAGTTGTTGTGAATATTTTTCCATTTTCTTCGTTTACACTAGCATAGAATAATAGTGCTCCTTCTCTTTTAATCCCTTCCTCATCTATTGTAACTTCGAATGGTTTTGGAGGATTTAGTCCGTAACCAATTGGTGCTACATATTTGCAACAAGTGGCAAGGTTTTTAAACTTAACATGTTTCTTGCTCAAATTTCCTTCAATAATTTTGTAACAGATTTCTACGAAATCGCTTTCCAATATTGGTAATACATTCATAGCCTCTGGATCTCCAAATCTACAATTGAATTCGATTAATCTAGTTCCATATTTATCTGCCATACATTGTGCATATAGTATTCCTTTATAATGAATACCTGTCTCTTTATATAATGCTTCCAATGTTTTCTTAACTATCTCCCTAGCAGTCTCTATATCTCTCTCTTCTAAAAATGGGAGAGAATGATTCTCGCAGCTATAAGATCCCATACCTCCAGTGTTCCATCCTTTATCTCCTTCGAGTGCCCTTTTATAATCTTGAACTATGG
Organism: archaeon; assembly: GCA_027058345.1. Classification (GTDB taxonomy): domain Archaea; phylum Hydrothermarchaeota; class Hydrothermarchaeia; order JALTZZ01; family JALUTC01; genus JALUTC01. The sequence goes on from JALUTC010000182.1 coordinate 1,569, forward strand.
GCATCTCCACAAAATTCTTTCCATCCGTGAATACTTGAAATGAAAATTCTTCTCCAATAATTTTTTCTTCTATCAAAAATCTTCCTCCTCCTATTTTTCTTTCAATTATTTGTCTTATATAATCCAATGCTTCTTCAATAGTTTTAAAATGGTCTCCAAAAACCTTTACTCCTTTACCTCCGGTTAAACCACTTGGTTTTATTGCAAACTCTTTGTTATAACTTCTTAAATACTTTTCTGCTTCTTCATAATTATCAAACTCTTTAAACTCAACAATTCCCGGAATATTATATTTTTTCATTAATCTCCTTGCAAAAATTTTCTCGCCCTCAATAATTGCAACTTCCTTTTTTGGACCAACACAAGGTATATCAAATTTTTCCAATTCGTTTGCAATACCATGAACCAATGGATCTTCGGGACCAACTATGACGAAGTCAACGGATATATTTTTTGCATATTCTGCTATCTTCTTTATATCCTTTTCTATTATATATCCTTCGCATAACCTCTTTATTCCTGGATTTTTATTAAACATTGCGGCATAAAGTTTTACTTCTTCATTCCTTTTTAATGCTGTAGCAATTGCATGCTCCCTTCCTCCAGAGCCTACCAATAAAACCTTAATCATAAATAAATTTTTCAAATTAAATTTTAAAGTTATTTTATAAAAGGTGATATCAAATGCCTAGACCTTCGAGAAGGACACATTCGTTGAGGAGAGTTTATGTTAGAACGCCTGGAGGAAGGACTGTAATTCATTATGAAAAGAGGAAACCAGATTATGCAAAGTGTGCAATATGTAAAAGACCATTGAACGCGGTTCCTAGAGAGAGGGCGTCAAAATTAAAGAGGATGCCAAAGTCTCATAAAAGACCAAACAGACCATTCGGAGGCCATTTATGTCCAGAATGTATGAGAAGGGAGATAAAGGAGAGAGTTAGAAAGGAATTTCCAGTATGAAAATTGTAATAAGTGGTAAAATTGGGAGTGGAAAGACAACGGTAGCAAAACTT
>JALUTC010000183.1 GCA_027058345.1 archaeon
CCGCAGATAAATATAATCGTGGCGCAGGAATTTACATCAAATGCGTATAAACTAGCAAAAGCTGTTGGTTTTATTCCCATAACTGTAAAAATTGATAGAAAAATTCTCATGGAAGATCCAATCCAAACCACAGCATCTATGATGCAATACAAAGTAGTGTGTCAACTGTACAGAAAATTAATATTTCTAAAGAAACTTGCAGGTTTAAGCCTAGAGGAAAAATTTGTTAAGGATGTCTTGGATGGAAAAATAACAATTAGTACTGATGCATTATATGAAATTTATAAGTGTGTGTTTTATGGAGATATCATTAGAAGAAGAACTTTGATAAGAAAGGCGATGGATCTAAAATGGAAAATATCTTATATAACTTCATACGATTTGTTGCAAGCAATCTGATACTGAAAACTTTCAATACCAGACAAGGTTTATAAGCCTTATGATTATTATAATTTTATGATGCGAAGATTTATCGACCGCTGGTACTGGAAGACAACGATTGCCGTATCAAAAGAAGTTGCGGAAAAATTGAAGGATTTGAAGTGGAAGTACAGATTTTACAATTTAAACCAAGTAATAACCTTGCTTTTATTAATTCACGATAAAGTGAGTGAAGAAGAGAGGGAAAGGCTTGCCGATCAAATAAGGTTTTCTGAAAGAGCCGAGAGAGAAAAATCAATGCGTAAATTTTAATTTTTGCTGACGTTAATTTTCTGATTAGATAACGGGTGATAAAATGGTGGATGTGAATAAAGCTTCCCTTTATAAAAACCTTTTAGATTTAATCAACGAAATATTAGAAACAGACGTTTACGATGTCAAAAAGTTCGAGTATCTTCTAAGTAAGTTATACTTGTTAGCAAATCAGCTTAGAGACGATACGATTTCTACCATTTTGATGACCATTCCATCCAACAACACGCCTACCGCTTATCGCAGAATCCAAATGAAACTAGCTTCTATTATTCCCTATCTTTCCGATAAACTTATAAAATCTGTTGAGGGGTGATTCAGTGTCTCATATTTCTATAAATAAAGTCAGGATCAAAAACGTTAATAAAGCTATTCTAAAATTAGCATTAGAATTAATGGCAAAGAATAAGAAGATTTCCATTATTTCAGAAGAGCAGTTGAACGATTATAGACTAACCAGACACGATTGCGATTTCTATATTAGATATCTAGAAAGAGAAGATTACAATGAATTCGGAATCAAAATTTCCAATGAGAACCTAGAAATTGTCGGAGATTTCTGGAAAATACCAAAAGAAAAAGTTGAACAAGATATTATGCAGTATTATAAAGCCGCTGCAGTTGTAGCAGTCATGCGAAATAGATACAAGTGTAAAAATATACAAGTTGTAGAGGTGAAATAGAATGGCTATTATAATTCAAACCGAGATTTGTAAAGTTATAATCAAAGAAGACGAGATAATCTTTGAATGGAATCCAAATCTTCAGCAGAAATGCTATGAATATGCAAAAGATCTAGCAAATATATTAGCTTCCATGGGAATAGAAATATCTCCAGAGAAAATAATACCTCATAGAGTTGCTAATCAAAACGTTACACGTGTTTCTCTCAAGTAATATGTTAGTCATAAAAATTCCAAACTCCCATCTTTACATTATTATTTCCAATGATTCAATTTTTTTCAGTGATATCAGAGAATACGAGAAAATCAGAGAGGAAATAAAACAATTATTGGAGGGAGAGGAGGAGGTGATCTATTGTGGTTGATAAAAAAGCAGACATTATATTCAAATACGATAGATTCAGCAATTCTATGTATATCATCCAGAGGCTTGACACTGATAATGTTCAAGATATTCAAGATATATTCGAATTCTGGAAAAACAACGTTTTACAGGAAGTAAAGGAATTTGCAGAAATGCAGGGATTAAATATTGAATACGTCAGTTATGTTACAGAGAAAGATGGAAAATATTACATTATCACTGAGATTAAAAACATTCCATATCGCGCTTATAAAAGGATCGTCCTCACCTTCAAACTCCTATATCGCTTGTTTTTTGAATAATTTTCCTTTTTCTCTGCTTTTTCTCTTTTTCTTTTAAATCATAATCCTCGATAAGTTTTCAACATCCATTCTTATCCCTTTTTTCGCTATTTTTAATTCTGCCAAAATCGTTTTCAATATCTTCAAATCCCTTGTTCTTTGTATTTGCACCCAATCTCTTCTAATGTGCAGATCAACGTCATATCCATGCAATATTAGTTCGATCATCTTTGTTATCGTGCTTGCCTCTTCTATTTTCAATTCATATTCTCCGAATATATAAGTCCCAAGTGGAAACTTTTCGAATTCAAGTATCTCTGGAAAATCTAAAAGTGTCGCAATGATTTCCAAGAACTTCATCGGAATCTCTGGATCATCAAGTATGTGGTAATAACTTATTCGATCTGTTAATTCGAAGATCTTTCCGCCTATTTTCCTTGGATTTAATTGTTCAAGAGTTAATGGATAAATATAGAATCCCTTTTCCTTCATTTCCCTGCATATCTTGCAAAACTCGGTTGGATC